>NZ_JBICXB010000003.1:0-275798 GCF_043200055.1 Streptomyces sp. NPDC048496
GGAAGCCCACGTCATCGATGGCGTACGCCTCGGGTGAGATGTGCGCCGCAGCCCACCGGGCCAGCCGTTCCCGGACCTTGGAGTAGTCCCAGGTGGAGGAGGAGACGAACTGCTGGAGCTGCTGGTGGTCCACGCCCAGGCGCTCGGCCATCGGCTGCATCGACTTGCGCTTGCCGTCCAGCATCAGCCCGCGCAGGTACAGCTCGCCCTTGGCCCGCTGGTCCCGACGCGCCAACGAGCCCAGCATCTCCGCCGCGAACGCCTCCAGACGCGGCCGGACCTCTTCCATCTCCTCAGGTGTCACACCTGAAAGAAGATCACAACCCTACCCCTGGCTGAACATCCGGGGTACCTAACAAAGCCCTACTAGAGTGCTGCACGGAATCGGGGCACAGCCGGGCCGGTGCGGGCTCGCAGGTGGGCCCGTCTCCCGGCCGTCGCGCTTGTCAGGCCGGCTTCGCCAGCCAGTCGTCGATCCCGGAGAGCAGCCGCCCCCGTACGTCGGACGGCGCCGCCGACCCCCGTACCGACTGCCGCGCCAGCTCCGCCAGCTCCTCGTCCGTGAACGCGTGATGGCGGCGTGCGAGTTCGTACTGCGCGGCCAGTCGGGAGCCGAAGAGCAGCGGGTCGTCCGCGCCGAGCGCCATCGGCACCCCGGCCTCGAACAGAGTGCGCAAGGGTACGCCCGACGGCTTCTCGTAGACGCCCAGTGCCACGTTCGACGCGGGACACACCTCGCAGGTCACCCCGCGCTCCGCCAGTCTGCGCAGCAGCAGCGGGTCCTCGGCGGCCCGTACGCCGTGGCCGATCCGGGCCGCGTCGAGGTCGTCCACGCAGTCCCGCACGCTCGACGGGCCGGCCAGCTCCCCGCCGTGCGGGGCCGCCAGCAGGCCGCCCTCCCTGGCGATGGCGAAGGCCCGGTCGAAGTCGCGCGCCATCCCGCGCCGCTCGTCGTTGGAGAGCCCGAAGCCGACGACGCCCCGGTCCGCGTAGCGCACCGCGAGCCGTGCCAGCGTCCGCGCGTCCAGCGGGTGCTTCATCCGGTTCGCGGCGATCACCACCCGCATCCCGAGCCCGGTCTCGCGGGCGGCGGCGTCCACCGCGTCCAGAATGATCTCGATCGCCGGGATCAGCCCGCCGAGCAGCGGGGCGTACGAGGTGGGGTCGACCTGGATCTCCAGCCAGCCGGAGCCGTCTGCGACGTCCTCCTGGGCCGCCTCGCGCACCAGCCGCTGGATGTCCTCGGGCGCCCGCAGACAGGACCGGGCGATGTCGTAGAGCCGCTGGAAGCGGAACCAGCCGCGCTCGTCGGTGGCCCGCAGCTGGGGCGGTTCGCCGCCGGTCAGTGCCTCCGGCAGGCGTACGCCGTGCTTGTCGGCGAGTTCGAGCAGTGTCGTGGGCCGCATCGACCCGGTGAAATGCAGGTGCAGGTGAGCCTTGGGCAGCAGGTGAAGGTTGCGAACGGCGTCCATTCACCCTCCGTAACTGTTACGCTCCGACCTGTGCCGCTAGGGCGCCGGGCAGGGCTTGTCCGTCATGAGGCCGCACAGTAGGCCAAGTGAGAAGCCCCCTGCTGAAGGGGGAGGAGTCACTCCAAGATCCTGCCGTAAAAATCTCGGACCAGGCAGCCCGTTTCACCGAACGAGTGTTGCCTGAACGCACAAACGGGTCTCCGGATTTCACCGGAGACCCGTTCGCGTGTCCGAAGCCGATCAGGCCTTGGCCTCGCCCAGCAGCTTCTGGAGCCGCGACACGCCCTCGACGAGGTCCTCGTCGCCCAGCGCGTACGACAGCCGCAGGTAGCCCGGAGTGCCGAAGGCCTCGCCCGGAACGACCGCGACCTCGGCCTCGTCCAGGATCAGTGCCGCCAGCTCGACCGAGGTGGCCGGGCGCTTGCCGCGGATCTCCTTGCCGAGCAGCGCCTTCACCGACGGGTAGGCGTAGAACGCGCCCTCGGGCTCCGGGCACAGCACGCCGTCGATCTCGTTCAGCATCCGCACGATGGTCTGCCGACGGCGGTCGAAGGCGGTCCGCATCTCGGCGACCGCGTCCAGGTTCCCGGAGACGGCGGCCAGCGCGGCGACCTGAGCGACGTTGGAGACGTTGGACGTGGCGTGCGACTGCAGGTTGGTCGCGGCCTTGACGACGTCCTTCGGGGCGATGAGCCAGCCCACGCGCCAGCCGGTCATCGCGTACGTCTTGGCGACACCGTTGACCACGATGCACTTGTCGCGCAGGGCGGGCACGAGCGCCGGCAGCGAGGTGAACTTCGCGGTGCCGTAGACCAGGTGCTCGTAGATCTCGTCGGTCAGCACCCACAGGCCGTGCTCGACGGCCCACTCGCCGATCGCCTTGGCGTCCGCCTCGCTGTACACCGCACCGGTCGGGTTCGACGGGGAGACGAACAGGACGACCTTCGTACGCTCGGTGCGCGCCGCCTCCAGCTGCTCGACGGAGACCCGGTAGCCGGTGGTCTCGTCGGCCACGACCTCCACCGGGACACCGCCGGCGAGGCGGATCGACTCGGGGTAGGTGGTCCAGTACGGCGCCGGGACGATGACCTCGTCGCCCGGATCGAGGATCGCGGCGAACGCCTCGTAGATGGCCTGCTTGCCGCCGTTGGTCACCAGGATCTGGGAGGCGTCGACCTCGTAACCGGAGTCGCGCAGCGTCTTCTCCGCAAGGGCGGCCTTGAGCTCGGGGAGCCCGCCGGCGGGGGTGTAGCGGTGGTACTTCGGGTTGCGGCAGGCCTCGACCGCGGCGTCGACGATGTAGCCGGGGGTCGGGAAGTCGGGCTCGCCGGCACCGAAGCCGATCACCGGACGGCCGGCGGCCTTGAGGGCCTTGGCCTTGGCGTCGACGGCGAGGGTGGCGGATTCGGAGATGGCACCGATGCGGGCGGAGACCCGGCGCTCGGAGGGGGGAGTTGCAGCGCTCATGGGCCCCATCGTCCCAGACCCCGATCCCTGTCGGCGCACGGGTTTCAGGGACCGGACAGGACTCGGACAGCATGTGGACAACATGCGGCCACGAGCTGTCGGGAGCTGTCTGTTCGACGCCGGGCCGCTGAGCACGTACACTCACCTGTCGTTGGCCTTCACCAGCCACACCGTTGCTGCACCCGGGGTACCGGGAAAGATGCGGTAGGTTGGTGGAAACCACAAAGGGTCGTAGCTCAATTGGTAGAGCACTGGTCTCCAAAACCAGCGGTTGGGGGTTCAAGTCCCTCCGGCCCTGCTACACACTCCTTCGCCAGGATGTGTGCGCATGTACGTACTTCAATGCACCGCCGTGCGGCTCCACCGGGCGCGGCACGGCCATGACCCGGAATCAGGTGAGTAGCGTGACGGACGCCGTGGGCTCCATCGACATGCCTGATGCTGAGGATGAAGTACCCGAGTCGAAGAAGAAGACTCGGAAGGGCGGCAAGCGCGGCAAGAAGGGCCCCCTGGGCCGTCTCGCGCTGTTCTACCGCCAGATCGTCGCCGAGTTGCGCAAGGTTGTCTGGCCGACTCGCAACCAGCTCACGACGTACACGTCCGTGGTGATTGTCTTCGTCGTCGTCATGATCGGTCTTGTTACCGTGATTGACTTCGGATTCCAGCGGGTCATCAAGTACGTCTTCGGCTGATCCCGCGGAGGGCGCCCCAGGGCGCCCCTTTCGCATGTTCCACCCATTTGTATCCAGGAAGAAGCAGCCACCGTGTCTGACCCGAACCTGAACGACGCCGTCGACTCGACGGCGGGCGACGTCGAGTCCGCCGAGGACGAGTTCGAGATCGTCGAGGCGGCGGACGCTGTGGAGCCGGACCAGGCCGAAGCCGGCGACGCCGCCGCGGGCGAGCCCGCCGAGCAAGCCGCCCTGCACGTCGAGGACGACGAGGACGAGACCGGCTCCGACGACGAGACCGACTCCGAGGACGAGGACAGCGCGTCCGAGGGCGACGAGGAGGCCGAGGAAGAGGCCGAGCCGGCCGCTCCCGTCGACGCCGTCACCGCGCTCCGTGACGAGCTCCGCGGTCTCCCCGGCGAGTGGTACGTCATCCACACGTACGCCGGTTACGAGAAGCGCGTGAAGGCCAACCTGGAGCAGCGCGCCGTCTCGCTCAACGTCGAGGACTTCATCTACCAGGCCGAGGTGCCCGAGGAAGAGATCGTCCAGATCAAGAACGGCGAGCGGAAGAACGTCCGTCAGAACAAGCTCCCGGGTTACGTCCTGGTGCGCATGGACCTGACGAACGAGTCCTGGGGCGTCGTCCGCAACACGCCCGGCGTCACCGGCTTCGTGGGCAACGCCTACGACCCGTACCCGCTGACCCTGGACGAGATCGTCAAGATGCTCGCCCCGGAGGCCGAGGAGAAGGCCGCCCGCGAGGCCGCAGAGGCCGAGGGCAAGCCGGTTCCGTCCCGCAAGGTCGAGGTCCAGGTGCTGGACTTCGAGGTGGGCGACTCGGTCACCGTCACCGACGGCCCGTTCGCGACGCTGCAGGCGACCATCAACGAGATCAACGCCGATTCGAAGAAGGTCAAGGGTCTCGTCGAGATCTTCGGCCGCGAGACCCCGGTCGAGCTCAGCTTCGACCAGATCCAGAAGAACTAGTCCCCCTCCCGGCAGGCTTTGCCCCGTCGCGGCAGAGCTTGCCGGTCACGGCACCAGCGGTTTCCGCCGACTCCTGGACACATGCCTTCCGAGCAGGTCAGAGAGGCTTCGCAGCTTCTCTGACCTGCTCGGTTTTTGGTCGCGCAGCTATACCCGTTATCGTTGTGCGGTATGCCTGCATCCGGATGACCGGATGACGGCGAAAAACTCTCACTAGGACCCGGAGAGAGCAATGCCTCCCAAGAAGAAGAAGGTCACGGGGCTTATCAAGCTCCAGATCAACGCCGGTGCGGCCAACCCGGCCCCGCCGGTCGGCCCCGCGCTCGGCCAGCACGGCGTCAACATCATGGAGTTCTGCAAGGCCTACAACGCCGCGACCGAGTCGCAGCGTGGCATGGTCGTGCCGGTGGAGATCACGGTCTACGAGGACCGTTCCTTCACCTTCGTGACGAAGACCCCGCCGGCCGCCAAGCTCATCCTCAAGGCCGCGGGTGTGGACAAGGGCTCCGGCGAGCCGCACAAGACCAAGGTCGCGAAGCTCACGAGCGCCCAGGTCCGCGAGATCGCCACGGTCAAGCTGCCCGACCTGAACGCCAACGACCTGGACGCCGCGTCGAAGATCATCGCCGGCACCGCCCGTTCGATGGGCATCACGGTCGAGGGCTGATCAGCCCCCGTAGTCCTTCAGTGGCAGGGCCAAGCGCTGGCCCGTACCACGCCTCCACACCTGAAACCACAGGAGCAGAAGTGAAGCGCAGCAAGAACCTCCGCGCTGCGGACGCCAAGGTCGACCGGGAGCGGAACTACGCCCCCCTCGAGGCCGTCCGTCTCGCCAAGGAAACCGCCACCACCAAGTTCGACGGCACCGTCGAGGTCGCGTTCTGCCTGGGTGTAGACCCGCGCAAGGCCGACCAGATGGTCCGTGGCACCGTGAACCTCCCGCACGGCACCGGCAAGACCGCCCGGGTCCTGGTCTTCGCGACCGGTGACCGTGCTGCGGCCGCGGAAGCCGCGGGCGCCGACATCGTCGGCGCCGACGAGCTCATCGACGAGGTGGCGAAGGGCCGTCTGGACTTCGACGCCGTCGTCGCCACTCCGGACCTCATGGGCAAGGTCGGCCGCCTCGGCCGTGTGCTCGGTCCGCGTGGTCTGATGCCGAACCCGAAGACCGGTACGGTCACCCCCGATGTCGCGAAGGCTGTCAACGACATCAAGGGCGGCAAGATCGAGTTCCGCGTCGACAAGCACTCGAACCTGCACTTCATCATCGGCAAGGTCTCCTTCGATGACACGAAGCTGGTCGAGAACTACGCCGCGGCGCTGGAGGAGATCCTCCGTCTGAAGCCGTCCGCCGCCAAGGGCCGCTACATCAAGAAGGCCACCCTGGCCACCACGATGGGCCCCGGCATCCCGCTGGACGCCAACCGCACCCGTAACCTCCTCGTCGAGGAGGACCCGGCCGCCGTCTGAGCCTCCGCGCTCGTACGAAAGCCGTGTCACGTGTGACATTGACGGGCCCCGCAACCTTTCGAGGTGCGGGGCCCGTCCTCGTGTCCGCCAGGACGACGTACGGGGCGCCGCCACGCACTACTCCGGGACGGCCGACGTCGACGGGGCGACCGCGAAGAACTCCCGGCTCGACGCCGATACGGCACCCAAGTCACGGTCGAGGGGCCTCCTGCCGCCGACACGGTGGACTTCCAGAAGCTCGTGGAGCAGCAGCAGGGCAGCACTACGGGCGCGTCTTAAACCTCCCGCACCGCCCGAACCGGGACGGATTTGCTCGGCACGACCCCGGTCGCGTACTCTCCTCCAGAAGCCAAAGACCGCTGGTCGTTGCTGCGCTCTCGCAAGAGGGGGTAGTGACCGAAGGATCCGTTGAGTGCGGACGACCTGCGCAGGTGACTGTGGAAAGCTCCCGGACTCCGTCCGGTCGAGCTGCGCCCTGGCACCTGTGCCGGGGCGTTTCGTCTTTCCCGGCCCCTTCTGAGCGGTCCTCATCACCCGGAAGGAGGCCGACGCTCATGGCAAGGCCCGACAAGGCTGCCGCGGTAGCCGAGCTCGCGGACCAGTTCCGCAGCTCGAACGCCGCTGTGCTGACCGAGTACCGGGGTCTCACCGTGGCACAGCTCAAGCAGCTGCGCCGTTCGCTCGGTGAGAACGCCCAGTACGCCGTGGTGAAGAACACGCTGACCAAGATTGCGGCCAACGAGGCCGGGATCGACACGCTGGACGACCTGTTCGCAGGCCCGACGGCGGTTGCCTTCGTCACCGGTGACCCGGTGGAGTCGGCGAAGGGTCTTCGTGACTTCGCCAAGGACAACCCGAACCTCATCATCAAGGGCGGTGTCCTTGACGGTAAGGCGCTGTCCGCAGATGAGATCAAGAAGCTTGCGGACCTCGAGTCCCGCGAGGTTCTGCTCGCCAAGGTGGCCGGTGGGATCAAGGCGTCGATGGCCAAGGCCGCGGCGACTTTCCAGGCCCCTCTGTCGGAGTTCGTCCGCACCGCGGACGCCCTTCGCGCCAAGGTCGAGCAGGGCGGTGCCGGTACGCCGGCTCCCGCCGACGCCGAGGTGGCGGAGTAACACTCCGCCCCACGGCTCGCAGCGGGCCCGTACGCCCGCCTTCATATACACCCGGCACCTGCCGACTTAGTGGAAGGACGCCATCATGGCGAAGCTGTCCCAGGACGAGCTGCTCGAGCAGTTCGAGACCCTGACCCTCATCGAGCTCTCCGAGTTCGTCAAGGCGTTCGAGGAGAAGTTCGACGTCAAGGCTGCCGCTCCGGTCGCCATTGCCGCCGCCGGTGGCGCTGCCGCCGCCGCCGAGGCCGTCGAGGAGCAGGACGAGTTCGACGTCATCCTCACCGGCGCCGGCGAGAAGAAGATCCAGGTCATCAAGGTCGTGCGTGAGCTGACCTCCCTGGGTCTGAAGGAGGCCAAGGACCTCGTCGACGGCACCCCGAAGCCGGTCCTCGAGAAGGTCGCGAAGGAGGCCGCCGAGAAGGCTGCCGAGTCCCTCAAGGCCGCTGGCGCCTCGGTCGAGGTCAAGTGACCCTGCGAGTCTTCTGACTCGTCTGGACTGCTCGTGCCGCACGGCACGGACGTCACATCGCGAAGGGCGACCACCCGAACGGGTGGTCGCCCTTCGGCGTACCCGAGGCGGTTGCCTTGCTCTTCCGCGGTTGACGAGTATGGTGATCTTCGCCGTACGCCTCTCGGGGCCGTCGGCCGATGCCGAGGGGCGGCGGGTGACGGTCTCGGGGGGCTCTGTCCTGGCAGGGGGGCCTTGACGAACCGCACGCGGCGCGCAATTCTCAGGACGCGTCGTCACATCGATCCGAATCCGAGGCATGGATCGATGACGAAGAGGGCAGTAAAGAAGAGCGCATCCCGCGCGAGGGCGATTCATAGGTGTTGAGAACAGCTGTTGCGAGCTACGAGGGTCTCTGAGAACCCGGACTGGACATCAGTGTGCCGTTTGGCTACACTGACCCTTTGCGCTGCCTGTTAGCTGCCTCCTGCCCGTCACCAGGGGCATGCCCACGCTTGAGCACCGATGGCCGATCCTCCCTGACCTGGGATTTCTGTCTCCGTGTCCAACTTGGGACCGGTACGCGCGTAGTGAGTCCGAGCCCTCGGAAGGACCCCCTCTTGGCCGCCTCGCGCAACGCCTCGACCGCGAATACGAACAACGGTGCCAGCACCGCCCCGCTGCGCATCTCTTTTGCAAAGATCAAGGAGCCCCTCGAGGTTCCGAACCTCCTCGCGCTGCAGACCGAGAGCTTTGACTGGCTCCTCGGCAATGCCGCCTGGAAGGCTCGCGTCGAGGCTGCTCTGGACAGTGGACAAGACGTCCCCACCAAGTCCGGCCTGGAGGAAATCTTCGAGGAGATTTCACCGATCGAGGACTTCTCCGGGTCGATGTCGCTTACGTTCCGCGACCACCGCTTCGAGCCCCCGAAGAACTCGATCGACGAGTGCAAGGAGCGCGACTTCACGTTCGCCGCCCCGCTCTTCGTCACGGCCGAGTTCACCAACAACGAGACCGGCGAGATCAAGTCCCAGACGGTCTTCATGGGCGACTTCCCGCTCATGACCAACAAGGGCACCTTCGTCATCAACGGCACCGAGCGTGTCGTCGTGTCGCAGCTCGTCCGCTCGCCGGGTGTCTACTTCGACTCCTCCATCGACAAGACGTCCGACAAGGACATCTTCTCCGCCAAGATCATCCCGTCCCGGGGTGCCTGGCTCGAGATGGAGATCGACAAGCGCGACATGGTCGGTGTCCGCATCGACCGCAAGCGCAAGCAGTCCGTGACCGTTCTCCTGAAGGCCCTCGGTTGGACCACCGAGCAGATCCTCGAGGAGTTCGGCGAGTACGAGTCCATGCGCGCCACCCTGGAGAAGGACCACACCCAGGGCCAGGACGACGCGCTGCTCGACATCTACCGCAAGCTGCGCCCGGGCGAGCCGCCCACCCGCGAGGCTGCTCAGACGCTGCTCGAGAACCTCTACTTCAACCCGAAGCGCTACGACCTCGCGAAGGTCGGACGCTACAAGGTGAACAAGAAGCTCGGCGCCGATGAGCCGCTGGACGCCGGGGTGCTCACCACCGACGACGTCATCGCGACCATCAAGTACCTGGTCAAGCTGCACGCCGGGGAGACCGAGACGGTCGGCGAGTCCGGCCGGACGATCGTCGTCGAGACCGACGACATCGACCACTTCGGCAACCGTCGTCTGCGCAACGTCGGCGAGCTCATCCAGAACCAGGTCCGTACGGGTCTCGCCCGTATGGAGCGCGTCGTGCGTGAGCGTATGACCACCCAGGACGTCGAGGCGATCACGCCGCAGACCCTGATCAACATCCGGCCGGTCGTCGCCTCCATCAAGGAGTTCTTCGGCACCAGCCAGCTGTCTCAGTTCATGGACCAGAACAACCCGCTGTCGGGTCTCACCCACAAGCGCCGTCTGTCGGCACTTGGCCCGGGTGGTCTCTCCCGTGAGCGGGCCGGCTTCGAGGTCCGTGACGTGCACCCGTCCCACTACGGACGCATGTGCCCGATCGAGACCCCTGAAGGCCCGAACATCGGTCTGATCGGTTCGCTCGCCTCGTACGGACGTGTCAACGCGTTCGGCTTCATCGAGACGCCGTACCGCAAGGTCGTCGACGGTCAGGTCACCGACGAGGTCGACTACATCACCGCCGACGAGGAAGACCGCTTCGTGATCGCCCAGGCGAACGCGACGCTCTCCGAGGATCTGCGCTTCGTCGAGCCCCGCGTCCTGGTCCGCCGTCGTGGCGGAGAGGTCGACTACGTGCCCGGCACGGACGTCGACTACATGGACGTCTCGCCGCGCCAGATGGTGTCCGTCGCCACCGCGATGATCCCCTTCCTGGAGCACGACGACGCCAACCGTGCACTCATGGGCGCGAACATGATGCGGCAGGCGGTGCCGCTGATCAAGTCGGAGGCCCCGCTCGTCGGCACCGGCATGGAGTACCGCTGCGCCACCGATGCCGGTGACGTCCTGAAGGCCGAGAAGGACGGTGTCGTCCAGGAGGTCTCCGCGGACTACATCACCGTCACCAACGACGACGGCACGTACACCACGTACCGCATCGCCAAGTTCTCGCGCTCCAACCAGGGCACCTCGGTCAACCAGAAGGTCGTCGTCTCCGAGGGCGACCGGGTCATCGAGGGCCAGGTCCTCGCCGACGGGCCGGCCACCGAGAACGGTGAGATGGCGCTCGGCAAGAACCTGCTCGTGGCGTTCATGCCGTGGGAGGGTCACAACTACGAGGACGCGATCATCCTGTCGCAGCGCCTCGTGCAGGACGACGTCCTCTCCTCGATCCACATCGAGGAGCACGAGGTCGACGCCCGTGACACCAAGCTCGGCCCGGAGGAGATCACCCGGGACATCCCGAACGTCTCGGAAGAGGTCCTCGCCGACCTCGACGAGCGCGGCATCATCCGTATCGGTGCCGAGGTCGTCGCCGGTGACATCCTCGTCGGCAAGGTCACGCCCAAGGGTGAGACCGAGCTGACCCCCGAGGAGCGCCTGCTCCGCGCGATCTTCGGTGAGAAGGCGCGCGAGGTGCGCGACACCTCGCTGAAGGTGCCGCACGGTGAGATCGGCAAGGTCATCGGCGTCCGCGTCTTCGACCGCGAAGAGGGCGACGAGCTGCCGCCGGGCGTGAACCAGCTGGTCCGCGTCTACGTCGCGCAGAAGCGCAAGATCACCGATGGTGACAAGCTCGCCGGCCGTCACGGCAACAAGGGCGTCATCTCGAAGATCCTCCCGATCGAGGACATGCCGTTCCTGGAGGACGGCACCCCGGTCGACATCATCCTCAACCCGCTGGGTGTCCCGTCCCGAATGAACCCGGGACAGGTCCTGGAGATCCACCTCGGCTGGCTCGCCAGCCGCGGCTGGGACGTCTCCGGCCTCGGTGACGAGTGGGCCAAGCGCCTGCAGGCCATCGGCGCCGACCAGGTCGCCCCCGGCACCAACGTCGCCACGCCCGTCTTCGACGGTGCGCGCGAGGACGAGATCTCCGGTCTCTTCGAGGCCACGATCCCGAACCGCGACGGCGACCGCCTGGTCCAGCCCTCCGGCAAGGCCAAGCTGTTCGACGGCCGCTCCGGTGAGCCGTTCCCGGACCCGGTTTCGGTCGGGTACATGTACATCCTCAAGCTCCACCACCTCGTCGACGACAAGCTGCACGCTCGCTCGACGGGTCCGTACTCCATGATCACCCAGCAGCCGCTGGGTGGTAAGGCTCAGTTCGGTGGACAGCGCTTCGGTGAGATGGAGGTGTGGGCGCTGGAGGCATATGGCGCCGCTTACGCCCTCCAGGAGCTGCTGACGATCAAGTCCGACGACGTGACCGGCCGCGTGAAGGTCTACGAGGCCATCGTCAAGGGCGAGAACATCCCCGAGCCGGGCATTCCCGAGTCCTTCAAGGTGCTCATCAAGGAAATGCAGTCGCTCTGCCTCAACGTGGAGGTGCTCTCCTCGGACGGCATGTCCATCGAGATGCGCGACACGGATGAGGACGTCTTCCGCGCGGCGGAGGAGCTCGGTATCGACCTGTCCCGGCGCGAGCCGAGCAGCGTCGAAGAGGTCTGACGGGCTGGTCGGCCGCCCCGCTCAGGGGCGGCCGGCTCTCCCCGGACCCGTTCAGACCATTGATTGAGACTCGACCCCGAAAGAGGGATTGACGACAAGTGCTCGACGTCAACTTCTTCGACGAGCTGCGGATCGGCCTTGCCACCGCGGACGACATCCGGACCTGGTCGCACGGCGAAGTGAAGAAGCCGGAGACCATCAACTACCGCACGCTCAAGCCCGAAAAGGACGGACTCTTCTGCGAGAAGATCTTCGGTCCGACCCGGGACTGGGAGTGCTACTGCGGCAAGTACAAGCGTGTCCGCTTCAAGGGCATCATCTGTGAGCGTTGTGGCGTGGAGGTCACGCGCGCCAAGGTGCGTCGTGAGCGCATGGGCCACATCGAGCTTGCCGCTCCCGTCACTCACATCTGGTACTTCAAGGGCGTCCCGTCGCGCCTCGGCTACCTGCTCGATCTCGCGCCGAAGGACCTCGAAAAGGTCATCTACTTCGCCGCGTACATGATCACGTTCGTGGACGAGGAGCGCCGTACGCGTGACCTGCCCTCGCTGGAGGCGCACGTCTCCGTCGAGCGTCAGCAGGTCGAGAACCGTCGCGACTCCGACCTGGAGGCCCGCGCCAAGAAGCTCGAGACCGACCTGGCCGAGCTCGAGGCCGAGGGTGCCAAGGCCGACGTACGCCGCAAGGTGCGCGAAGGTGCAGAGCGTGAGATGAAGCAGCTGCGCGACCGTGCGCAGCGCGAGATCGACCGTCTCGACGAGGTGTGGAACCGCTTCAAGAACCTCAAGGTCCAGGACCTCGAGGGCGACGAGCTGCTCTACCGCGAGCTGCGTGACCGCTTCGGCACGTACTTCGACGGCTCCATGGGTGCCGCTGCCCTGCAGAAGCGCCTGGAGTCCTTCGACCTCGACGAGGAGGCCGAGCGCCTCCGCGAGATCATCCGTACCGGCAAGGGCCAGAAGAAGACCCGTGCGCTCAAGCGCCTCAAGGTCGTCTCCGCGTTCCTGCAGACCAGCAACAGCCCCAAGGGCATGGTGCTCGACTGCGTGCCGGTCATCCCGCCGGACCTGCGTCCGATGGTGCAGCTGGACGGTGGCCGCTTCGCGACCTCCGACCTGAACGACCTGTACCGCCGTGTGATCAACCGCAACAACCGCCTCAAGCGTCTCCTTGACCTCGGTGCCCCCGAGATCATCGTGAACAACGAGAAGCGGATGCTGCAGGAGGCCGTCGACGCGCTGTTCGACAACGGCCGCCGCGGTCGCCCGGTCACCGGCCCGGGCAACCGCCCGCTGAAGTCCCTGAGCGACATGCTCAAGGGCAAGCAGGGTCGTTTCCGTCAGAACCTTCTCGGTAAGCGTGTGGACTACTCCGCGCGTTCCGTGATCGTCGTCGGTCCGCAGCTGAAGCTGCACCAGTGCGGTCTGCCGAAGGCGATGGCGCTGGAGCTCTTCAAGCCGTTCGTGATGAAGCGCCTGGTCGACCTGAACCACGCGCAGAACATCAAGTCGGCCAAGCGCATGGTCGAGCGCGGCCGCACCGTGGTGTACGACGTCCTCGAAGAGGTCATCGCCGAGCACCCGGTGCTGCTGAACCGTGCACCGACCCTGCACCGCCTCGGCATCCAGGCCTTCGAGCCGCAGCTGGTCGAGGGCAAGGCCATCCAGATCCACCCGCTCGTCTGCACCGCGTTCAACGCGGACTTCGACGGTGACCAGATGGCCGTGCACCTGCCGCTCTCCGCGGAGGCGCAGGCCGAGGCCCGCATCCTGATGCTGTCCTCGAACAACATCCTGAAGCCGGCCGACGGTCGTCCCGTCACCATGCCGACCCAGGACATGGTGCTGGGCCTGTTCTTCCTCACCACGGACGAGGAGGAGCGCAAGGTCATCGGCCAGGGCCGTTCCTTCGGTTCCACGGCCGAGGCGATCATGGCCTTCGACGCCGGCGAGCTGTCGCTCCAGGCGCAGGTCGACATCCGCTTCCCGGTGGGCACCATCCCGCCGCGTGGCTGGGTGCCGCCGGTCGCCGAGGAGGGCGAGCAGGAGTACCAGCAGGGCGACACGTTCCGGCTGCGTACGTCCCTGGGCCGCGCGCTCTTCAACGAGCTGCTGCCCGAGGACTACCCGTTCGTCGACTACTCGGTGGGCAAGAAGCAGCTCTCCGAGATCGTCAACGACCTGGCCGAGCGCTACCCCAAGGTCATCGTGGCGGCGACGCTCGACAACCTGAAGGCGGCCGGTTTCCACTGGGCGACCCGCTCGGGTGTCACCGTGGCCATCTCCGACGTCGTCGTGCCCGAGGCCAAGAAGGCCATCGTCGCGGGTTACGAGGCTCAGGACGAGAAGGTCCAGAAGCAGTACGAGCGCGGTCTGATCACCAAGGACGAGCGCACGCAGGAGCTCATCGCGATCTGGACCAAGGCGACCAACGAGGTTGCCGAGGCGATGAACGCGAACTTCCCGCGGACGAACCCCATCTTCATGATGGTTGACTCGGGTGCCCGAGGAAACATGATGCAGATGCGTCAGATCGCCGGTATGCGTGGTCTGGTGTCCAACGCCAAGAACGAGACCATCCCGCGTCCGATCAAGGCGTCCTTCCGTGAGGGCCTCACCGTTCTGGAGTACTTCATCTCCACGCACGGTGCCCGTAAGGGTCTGGCGGACACCGCCCTGCGTACCGCCGACTCGGGTTACCTGACCCGTCGTCTGGTGGACGTCTCGCAGGACGTGATCATCCGCGAGGAGGACTGCGGCACCGACCGTGGCCTCAAGCTGAAGATCGCCGTCAAGGGTGCGGACGGTGTGCTCCGCAAGACGGAGGACGTCGAGACCTCGGTCTACGCCCGCATGCTCGCCGAGGACGTCGTCGTCGACGGCAAGGTCATCGCGCCTGCCAACGTCGACCTCGGTGACGTCCTGATCGACGCCCTGGTGGGCGCCGGCGTCGAGGAGGTCAAGACCCGTTCGGTCCTGACCTGTGAGTCCGCGGTCGGCACCTGTGCCTTCTGCTACGGACGCTCGCTCGCCACCGGCAAGCTGGTCGACATCGGCGAGGCGGTCGGCATCATCGCCGCCCAGTCCATCGGTGAGCCCGGTACCCAGCTGACGATGCGTACCTTCCACACCGGTGGTGTGGCCGGTGACGACATCACCCAGGGTCTGCCCCGTGTCGTCGAGCTCTTCGAAGCCCGTACGCCCAAGGGTGTCGCCCCGATCTCGGAGGCGGCCGGCCGCATCCGTATCGAGGAGACCGAGAAGACCAAGAAGATCGTCGTCACCCCGGACGACGGCAGCGAAGAGACGCCGTTCCCGATCTCGAAGCGTGCCCGTCTGCTCGTGGGCGAGGGCGACCACGTCGAGGTGGGCCAGAAGCTCACCGTGGGTGCCACCAACCCGCACGACGTGCTGCGCATCCTCGGTCAGCGCGCGGTCCAGGTCCACCTGGTCGGCGAAGTCCAGAAGGTGTACAACTCGCAGGGCGTGTCGATCCACGACAAGCACATCGAGATCATCATCCGGCAGATGCTGCGCCGCGTGACGATCATCGAGTCCGGTGACGCGGAGCTGCTGCCGGGCGAGCTGGTCGAGCGGTCGAAGTTCGAGACCGAGAACCGTCGTGTGGTCACCGAGGGCGGTCACCCCGCCTCCGGCCGTCCGCAGCTGATGGGTATCACCAAGGCCTCGCTCGCCACCGAGTCGTGGCTCTCGGCGGCGTCCTTCCAGGAGACGACCAGGGTTCTGACCGACGCGGCGATCAACGCCAAGTCGGACTCCCTGATCGGCCTCAAGGAGAACGTCATCATCGGTAAGCTCATCCCGGCCGGTACGGGCCTGGCCCGCTACCGCAACATCCGGGTCGAGCCGACCGAGGAGGCCAAGGCAGCGATGTACTCGGCCGTCGGCTACGACGACATCGACTACTCGCCGTTCGGCACGGGCTCCGGCCAGGCCGTTCCGCTGGAGGACTACGACTACGGTCCGTACAACCAGTAAGCGAGTCGTTCGAAGGTCTGAACGACTGAAGGGCGGTCACCCCGTTGCGTACGGGGTGACCGCCCTTCGGCGCGCGCGGGGTCGGCGTCCGGGCTGTGGAAAGGGCCGCAGGCGGTGCGGCCGGGTCGGGTAGCCGGGGTAGCCGGAGAGCAGCCGGGCCGGGGTGTCCGGGGCGGCGGATACGGCACCCCGCGCCGTCGGCCGGGCGGGCTGTGGCCCGGAATGCCGCGGCTCGCCGGACCGCGGCGGGGCAGTGTGTCCTGTCCCGCCGGCCCCGTGCACGGTCCCGCGCCCGGGCGTCCAGCGGCAGCTGTGGCGGCGCGGAGTCCTGTTGGACCACTCGGGAAGCCGCTGGTTCGGAACGTTGCTCAGCGCCCGCAGGGCGAGCTTCTTCGGCCCCTCCCGCTCGTGGCTCTCCGCCGCTGCCGAGCAACGGGCCGGCCGGGTCCGTCTGGGCCTGGATCATGCGAGGTTGGTTCTTGCGCATGCTGTCCAGGGCGAGGCGGGAGTTTATGGGTGGTCAGCGAGGGGGGAGTGCCCCTCGGCGCGCCCCGCCGGCCGGTGGGACGAGAGGCTGATGAAAGTGACCGGGGCATGTGCGGGGAACGACCGGTTTGCACCAGGTGGTGAACGGGACGCAACGCTCTGTCCTGCGTGTCCCGGCGGATAGCATTTGTTTTGACCGGAGTCCGTGAGGTAGGTACGCTCAGACCTTGTGCCTGGGGTGTGCCTGGGCTCGTGTGCGTGTCCTCAACCGCACGGCGAGTTCGTCAGTGGCCACCGCGATCTGTGCCCCTTCTGCCCTCGGGCGGGAGTCCACAGCATTCGACACACCCGACCGCGTGGGTCGGTGACGTTCCAGGTTAGTTTCACGAACGGCACACAGAAACCGGAGAAGTAGTGCCTACGATCCAGCAGCTGGTCCGGAAGGGCCGGCAGGACAAGGTCGAGAAGAACAAGACGCCCGCGCTTGAGGGTTCGCCCCAGCGCCGCGGCGTCTGCACGCGTGTGTTCACGACCACCCCGAAGAAGCCGAACTCGGCCCTCCGTAAGGTCGCGCGTGTGCGTCTGACCTCCGGCATCGAGGTCACGGCCTACATCCCGGGTGAGGGACACAACCTGCAGGAGCACTCCATTGTGCTCGTGCGTGGTGGCCGTGTGAAGGACCTGCCGGGTGTTCGCTACAAGATCATCCGCGGCTCCCTTGACACCCAGGGTGTCAAGAACCGCAAGCAGGCCCGCAGCCGCTACGGCGCCAAGAAGGAGAAGTAAGAATGCCTCGTAAGGGCCCCGCCCCGAAGCGCCCGGTCATCATCGACCCGGTCTACGGTTCTCCTCTTGTCACCTCGCTGATCAACAAGATCCTGCTCAACGGCAAGCGTTCCACTGCCGAGCGGATCGTGTACGGCGCCATGGAAGGCCTCCGCGAGAAGACCGGCAACGACCCGGTCATCACGCTGAAGCGCGCGCTTGAGAACGTCAAGCCCTCGCTCGAGGTCAAGTCCCGCCGTGTCGGTGGCGCCACCTACCAGGTGCCGATCGAGGTCAAGCCCGGTCGCGCCGCCACCCTCGCGCTGCGCTGGGTCGTGGGTTACTCCCGCGCCCGCCGCGAGAAGACGATGACCGAGCGCCTCATGAACGAGCTGCTCGACGCCTCCAACGGTCTTGGCGCTGCTGTCAAGAAGCGCGAGGACACCCACAAGATGGCCGAGTCCAACAAGGCCTTCGCGCACTACCGCTGGTAGTCGCTACCCACATCGAGACCGAGAGAAGATTGAGCCTTATGGCCACCACTTCGCTTGACCTGGCCAAGGTCCGCAACATTGGGATCATGGCCCACATCGACGCGGGCAAGACGACCACCACTGAGCGGATCCTCTTCTACACCGGTGTTTCTTACAAGATCGGTGAAGTCCACGACGGCGCAGCCACGATGGACTGGATGGAGCAGGAGCAGGAGCGCGGCATCACGATCACGTCCGCCGCGACGACCTGCCACTGGCCGCTCAATGATGTTGACCACACCATCAACATCATCGACACCCCGGGTCACGTCGACTTCACCGTCGAGGTGGAGCGTTCGCTCCGCGTCCTCGACGGCGCTGTCACCGTGTTCGACGGTGTGGCGGGCGTCGAGCCGCAGTCCGAGACCGTCTGGCGTCAGGCGGACCGCTACGGCGTGCCGCGTATCTGCTTCGTCAACAAGCTCGACCGTACGGGTGCCGAGTTCCACCGCTGCGTCGACATGATCGTCGACCGCCTCGGTGCGGTCCCGCTCGTCATGCAGCTCCCCATCGGCGCCGAGGCCGACTTCAAGGGCATCGTCGACCTCGTGTCGATGAAGGCCTTTGTGTGGCCGGAAGAGGCCGCCAAGGGCGAGATGTACGACACCGTCGACATCCCGGACACCCACATCGAGGCAGCTCAGGAGTGGCGCGGCAAGCTGCTCGAGGCCGTCTCCGAGAACGACGACCAGATGATGGAGCTGTACCTGGAGGGCGTCGAGCCCACCGAGGAGCAGCTGCACGAGGCGATCCGTCGGATCACCCTCGCATCGAAGGGCGGCGCGGGCTCCGTCACCGTCACCCCGGTGTTCTGTGGCACGGCGTTCAAGAACAAGGGCGTCCAGCCCCTGCTCGACGCGGTCGTCCGCTACCTGCCTTCCCCCCTGGACGTCGAGGCCATCGAGGGCCACGACGTCAAGGACCCCGAGGTTGTCGTCAAGCGCATGCCCTCGGACGACGAGCCGTTCTCCGGCCTGGCGTTCAAGATCGCGAGCGACCCGCACCTCGGCAAGCTCACCTTCGTCCGGATCTACTCCGGTCGCCTCGAGGCCGGCACCGCGGTGCTGAACTCGGTCAAGGGCAAGAAGGAGCGCATCGGCAAGATCTACCGTATGCACGCGAACAAGCGTGAGGAGATCGCGTCGGTGGGCGCCGGTGACATCATCGCCGTCATGGGCCTGAAGCAGACCACCACCGGTGAGACGCTGTGTGACGACAAGAACCCGGTGATCCTGGAGTCCATGGACTTCCCGGCGCCGGTCATTCAGGTCGCCATCGAGCCCAAGTCCAAGGGTGACCAGGAGAAGCTGGGTGTCGCCATCCAGCGCCTCTCCGAGGAGGACCCGTCCTTCCAGGTGCACTCCGACGAGGAGACCGGCCAGACCATCATCGGTGGTATGGGCGAGCTTCACCTCGAGGTGCTCGTCGACCGCATGAAGCGCGAGTTCCGCGTCGAGGCGAACGTCGGCAAGCCGCAGGTCGCGTACCGCGAGACGATCCGCAAGGCCGTCGAGCGCATCGACTACACGCACAAGAAGCAGACTGGTGGTACCGGCCAGTTCGCGAAGGTGCAGATCGCCCTTGAGCCCATCGAGGGTGGCGACGCGTCCTACGAGTTCGTCAACAAGGTCACCGGTGGCCGCATCCCCCGTGAGTACATCCCCTCGGTGGACGCGGGTGCTCAGGAAGCCATGCAGTTCGGCATCCTGGCCGGTTACGAGATGGTCGGCGTCCGCGTCACCCTTCTCGACGGTGGTTACCACGAGGTCGACTCCTCCGAGCTCGCCTTCAAGATCGCCGGTTCGCAGGCGTTCAAGGAGGGTGCCCGCAAGGCGTCCCCCGTGCTCCTCGAGCCGATGATGGCCGTCGAGGTCACCACGCCCGAGGACTACATGGGCGATGTGATCGGCGACCTCAACTCCCGCCGTGGCCAGATCCAGGCCATGGAGGAGCGCAGCGGCGCTCGCGTCGTGAAGGGCCTCGTGCCCCTCTCGGAGATGTTCGGCTATGTCGGAGACCTCCGCAGCAAGACCTCGGGTCGCGCAAGCTACTCGATGCAGTTCGACTCCTACGCCGAGGTTCCGCGGAACGTCGCCGAGGAGATCATCGCGAAGGCCAAGGGCGAGTAACTCTCCCGAGCTCACGCTTTAGGCTTGTCACCGGAGCCTGATGGGGGCATTCGTCGCAGAGCGCAAGCAATGCGGTGAATGCCCCTGGCCCCGGCATCCCAGCAAAGATCACCTGGCGCCGATGAAGCAAGGCGTACAGAACCACTCCACAGGAGGACCCAGTGGCGAAGGCGAAGTTCGAGCGGACTAAGCCGCACGTCAACATCGGCACCATCGGTCACATCGACCACGGTAAGACGACCCTCACGGCCGCCATTACCAAGGTGCTGCACGACGCGTACCCGGACCTGAACGAGGCCTCGGCCTTCGACCAGATCGACAAGGCTCCTGAGGAGCGCCAGCGCGGTATCACGATCTCGATCGCGCACGTCGAGTACCAGACGGAGTCGCGTCACTACGCGCACGTCGACTGCCCGGGTCACGCGGACTACATCAAGAACATGATCACGGGTGCCGCGCAGATGGACGGCGCCATCCTCGTGGTCGCCGCCACCGACGGCCCGATGCCGCAGACCAAGGAGCACGTGCTCCTGGCCCGCCAGGTCGGCGTTCCGTACATCGTCGTCGCCCTGAACAAGGCCGACATGGTGGACGACGAGGAGATCCTGGAGCTCGTCGAGCTCGAGGTCCGTGAGCTCCTCTCCGAGTACGAGTTCCCGGGCGACGACCTGCCGGTCGTCAAGGTCTCGGCGCTCAAGGCTCTTGAGGGCGACAAGGAGTGGGGCCAGACCGTCCTCGACCTGATGAAGGCCGTCGACGAGTCGATCCCGCAGCCCGAGCGCGACGTCGACAAGCCGTTCCTGATGCCGATCGAGGACGTCTTCACGATCACCGGTCGTGGCACCGTCGTCACCGGTCGTATCGAGCGTGGTGTCCTGAAGGTCAACGAGACCGTCGACATCGTCGGTATCAAGCAGGAGAAGACCACCACCACGGTCACCGGCATCGAGATGTTCCGCAAGCTGCTCGACGAGGGCCAGGCCGGTGAGAACGTCGGTCTGCTCCTCCGTGGCATCAAGCGCGAGGACGTCGAGCGCGGCCAGGTCATCATCAAGCCCGGTTCGGTCACGCCGCACACCGAGTTCGAGGCCCAGGCCTACATCCTGTCGAAGGACGAGGGTGGCCGCCACACCCCGTTCTTCAACAACTACCGCCCGCAGTTCTACTTCCGTACCACGGACGTGACGGGCGTTGTGACCCTTCCCGAGGGCACCGAGATGGTCATGCCGGGCGACAACACCGTCATGAACGTCGTGCTGATCCAGCCGGTCGCCATGGAAGAGGGCCTGAAGTTCGCCATCCGTGAGGGTGGCCGGACCGTGGGCGCCGGCCAGGTCACCAAGATCGTCAAGTAATTACCTGACTGTCTGACCTGGTAGCTCCGCACAGAGCACCAAGAAGGGCCCCGGCCCGCCGCGCAAGCGGTGGACCGGGGCCCTTCGGCGTGTGACGACGCCGCGTGGACCCCGAGTCAGCCCACGGCGTCCCGCTGCGGTGCGGGGCCTCGGGGCGTGTCCGGGCGCCGGGTCCGGCCCACGGTCCGGCTGCCGCTCGGCAGTGGCAGCCGGACCAGCAGACGGAAGTGTCCCGGGGACGGCCGCTCGGTGGTCACGGTTCCGCCGAGTTCGGCGGCGCGGGCGGCGAGGTTGGTGAGGCCGGTGCTCGGGGCGGCCGCACCGGGGGAGTCGGGGGCGTCGTTGTCCACGGAGAATTCGACGGACCGGTCGGTGGCTGCCTTGCGGATGATGCTCAGGGAGATCGAGCAGTGGGCGGCGCGGGAGTGGCGCAGGACATTGGCGACGGCCTCCCGCGCGACCACGGCGAGACAGTGGTCGACGGCCCGGGGCAGATCATCGGCGGTGAACGGCGCGATGTCGCTGCGCACGGTGATCCCGGCGGCGGCGAGGACCTGGGCCGCCTGGGCGAGCTCCGTGGCCAGCGACAGGGTGACGTTGTCGCGGGAGACGGCCCGGACCTCGGCGAGGGTGCGCCGGGCGATCCGGGCGATCTCGTCGAGGGCGACGGCGGGCTCCTCGTCCTCCACGCCCAGGGAGGCGCGCATCGCGATCAGGGTGAGCGCCGAACCGAGGACGTCGTGCAGGTCGCGCGCGACGCGGTCGCGTTCGGTCTGTACGGCGGTGTGGGCGGCGTGGTTCTGGGCGGCGTGCAGCCGGGCGACGAACAAGGAGAGATGGGCGATGCCGTAGACGCTGCCCGCGGTGATCAGGGTGGCGAGCAGAACGCCGAGTCCGCTGCGGTTGTCGAACTCAAGGCCGTTGACCAGGAGCGGACCGCTGGCACAGACCGCCGCGGTGACGATCAGGGAGGCGGGACGCGGAACGGTCAGCAGGACGGCTCCGGCCAGGAACCCCAGCAGGTTCAGCCAGGGCAGTTTGAGCAGCAGTACCGGTCCGTAGGTGAGGGCCGCCTGGATGATCAGGAGCAGCCAGCGGGAGCGGTAGCGCAGGCGGTACGGCGGGGGAGCGTACTGCCCGAGGAGTACGGCGGGCAGGAGGATCAGCAGGATCAGGGCGGTCACGGCCGACCGGCGGCTTAACGGGAGCGTGACCAGGTCCAGAGCGAGCAGCGCGACGGTCCCGCCGACCAGGAGAACAAGCGCGGTGCCAGTTGTGCGGGCGTGGCGAGGGGAAGGACGACGGAAACGGGACATCCACTTTCAGGACTTGGGAGGGGCGCGGAGGGCTGTATGCCGGGTCGGGCCGGGGTCGGTCGTGGTCTGTGGTGATCCGGATGTGAAGCCGTATTCGTGACGTGGTCACTTCACGACTCATGGCGCGGACATTTGACTCGTCGGCGATGTGATCGTCGAACGAGGGAGCCACCTCCTGTGAAAAGCGAGTGGAACACGAGAAGTGCCCCGAACGCGGGCAGAAAGAGACGGGTCCTGCCCCGGATCGCCCTGACGCTGGCCGGCCTGCTGGTCGCGGAGGGGGCGGTCACCGTGGCCACCACCGGCGAAGCCGTCAGCATGCCCGCCGGGAAGAAGGCGGCAGCGTTCCGCGCCGCCCCCGTCCCCGTCCCCGTGAAGAAGGTTACCGAGGCCGCCGACGTGAACGCGGCGCGGGTCGCGGCCCGGCTCTCGGGCAACCGCGTGGAGGTCCTGTCCGAGCGGACCGAGACCTCGACCACGTACGCGGAGCCGGACGGGAGCCTGTCGGCCGAGTTGTTCCAGGCACCGGTCCGCACCCGCGAGAGCGATGGCGCGTGGGCCGACATCGACACCGAGCTGGAGCGGGTCGGCCGGGACTACGAACCGCGTACGGCGCTCGCCGACATCACGGTGTCCGGCGGAGGCGGAGCCGAGCCCGGCCTGCTGGCCTCCGTCGAGCGTGGCGCGAAGTCGTTCGGCATGGGCTGGCAGGGGGCGCTGCCCAAGGCCGAGGTCGACGGTGACCTCGCCTCCTACGACCTGGGCGGCAGCCAGACCCTGACGGTGCGGGCGCTGGCCGACGGGTTCGAGCAGAACGTCGTCCTCGACATGGCACCGGCCCAGCCACCCGTCTACCGCATTCCGTTGCGGCTGAAGGGACTTGTGCTGTCCCGGGACCATGAGACCGGAAGGCTGCTGCTCAAGGACGTGGCGGGGAAGCTGACCGCCGAGGCACCGGCGCCGGTGATGTGGGACTCGTCCACCGATCCCGCGTCCGGCGAGTCCCGGCACCTCGCCCAGGTGGACACCAGCATCGAGACGGCGAAGGACGGCGCGCAGA
Source organism: Streptomyces sp. NPDC048496 (assembly GCF_043200055.1). Classification (NCBI taxonomy): domain Bacteria; kingdom Bacillati; phylum Actinomycetota; class Actinomycetes; order Kitasatosporales; family Streptomycetaceae; genus Streptomyces; species Streptomyces sp. NPDC048496. The sequence goes on from NZ_JBICXB010000003.1 coordinate 23,382, forward strand.
CGCTGGTGCTCAAGCCCGACCCGGAGTACTTCCGGACGTCCGGGCTCACCTACCCCGTAACCGTCGACCCGACCTCGACACTGGCGGCGTCCACCGACACCTGGGTGGCGACCAACTACCCCGACTCGCAGTCGTCGTCCAAGGAACTCAAGTCCGGTACGTACGACGCGGGCTCGACCAAGGCGCGGTCCTATCTGAAGTTCGACGTCGCCAAGTTCGGCGGGCAGAAGATCCTCTCGGCGAACCTGTCGCTGTACTCGTACTGGTCCGCGACCTGCGCCACCAGCGGCTCCGGTACGCAGATACGCCGGGTCACCTCGTCGTGGACGAACTCCGGACTGACCTGGGGAGCCCAGCCGTCCACCACCGACACCGGCGCGGTCACCAGTACCAAGGCGCTCGGATTCTCGTCGGCCTGCCCGGCGGGCACCGTCAACTTCAACGTCGCCGGCATCGTGCAGGCTTGGGCGGACGGGGCCGCCAACTACGGCGTGCAGGTGCGTGGCGTCACGGAGACGGATTCCACCACCTGGCGTCGGTACCGCTCGTCCAAGTACGCCGCCGGTGACAACGCGGTGGAACCGCATCTCACCGTGAAGTACAACTCGTACCCCGCGAAGCCCACATCAGTGGCCATCACTCCGTCGCAGGTGAACGCCTACAACGGCAAGCGGTACGTCACCTCCCTCACCCCGCAGCTCTCGGCCAAGGTGACCGACGCGGACGGCGACACGGTCAAGGCGCAGTTCGAGATCACCCCGGACCCCCAGTACACCGACGGGGCCGGATACGCGTACACCGCCACGAGTGCCGGGGTCGCCTCCGGCGGAACCGCGAAGATCACGGTCCCGGCGGCGAACGCCTTCCCGTCCGGCTCGCACCTGCGCTACCGGGTGCGGGGCTACGACGGCTCGCTGTACGGGGCGTGGACCGGCTACACCACCTTCGTGCTGAACACGGCGAAGCCTGCCGCGCCCGGCGTCAGTTGTGTCCCGTACACCAAGGACACCTGGACGGAGAAGAACGCCGACGGCGCCCAGTGCACCTTCTCCACCACCTCCACCGACGGCCAGGGGTATCTGTACGGACTGAACGACCCGGCCACCCCGAAGCGGATCGACGACACGGTCAAGGGCAGCGGCGGCATCCCGCTGACCGTCACCCTCAAGCCGGGCGACGGCTGGCACACCCTCTACGCGCGGACGATCGACTCGGGCGGCAATCTGTCCAACGCCACCACCGCGTACGAGTTCGGCGTCGGTGACGGCGCGGATCTGCTGACGCCCCGTGACGGCGACCGCCCGGCCCGGCGGCTGAGCCTCGGCGCGAAGGGCAAGCCCACCTACACCGGTGTCACCTACCAGTACCGGCGTGGGGAGACCGACGCCTGGGCCAACGCCCCGTTCGCCGCCGTCACCAAGGACGCCGACGGATCGAAGGTGACCGGCTGGCCTCTGGCCACCAGCGCCGGTGTGTCGCCGAAGTTGACGTGGAACATCACCGACAGCCTCGCCGAGGACGGCCCGGTCGACATCCGGGCGGCTTTCACGGACGGCTCGGTGACCCGCTACTCCCCGGTGGCGACCGTGACGGTCGACCGCAACGCGGGCACCGCGCCCAGCGAGTCGGCGGGTCCCGGCACGGTGAATCTGCTGACCGGCGACTTCACGCTCTCCGAGACCGACGCCTCGGCCTTCGACCTGTCGGTCACGCGCACCGCCTCCTCGCGCAAGCCCGATGCCGGGGCCGGGCAGAGCGGCCAGTTCCCGATCTACGGCAAGGAGTGGAGTGCGGGAACGGTCGCCGAGCTGACCGAGTCGGACTGGTCGTACCTCAAGCAGTCCACTGCGACCTCGGTCGCCCTGGTGGACGTCGACGGCGAGGAGACGGGCTTCACCAAGCTCAGCAACGGCGGCTGGAAGCCGGAGCCGGGCGCCGATGACTTCACCCTGACCGGTTCGCTGACCGGGTCCTTCACACTGAAGGACACCGAAGGCATGACCACGGTGTTCACCAAGCCGTCGGGCGCCACCACCTGGCAGGTCGCCTCCTCCGCCATGGACGGGCTCACCAACTCCACCACCACCGTGGTCTCCGAGACGCTGCCCGTGGGAACGGACAAACTGGTCCGCCCCGCCCGGATCATCGCGCCGACCACGGCCGCGTCCGCGAGCACCTGCACGGCGACGCCGTCCACCAAGGGCTGCCGCTCGCTGGAGTTCGTCTACGCGACGTCCACGACGGCCACGGGGAGCACGCTGGGCGACTTCAAGGACCAGCTCCGCGAGATCCGCCTCTGGGCCACGGCGCCGGGCGCGTCGGCGGCCACCGCGCAGGCCGTGCAGATGTTCGCCTACGACAGCGCGGGCCGGCTGCGGCAGGCCTGGCACCCGCAGATCTCGCCTGCCCTCAAGACGGAGTATGCGTACGACGGCGCGGGCCGGATCACCCAGGTGACGCCGCCGGGTGAGCTGCCCTGGACCATGACGTACGGCAAGGCGGGCAACGCGGCAACCGCCGGTGACGGGATGCTCCTGAACGTGTCGCGTACGGCCCTGAAGCAGGGCACGACCGCGACACCGGAGGGTACGGCGACCACGAGCATCGTGTACGACGTGCCGTTGACCGGCACCAAGGCGCCGTACGCGATGGGCTCGTCGGACACCGCGGCCTGGGGACAGAGCGCGGCGCCGACCGACGCGACCGCGGTCTTTCCTGCGGACGCCGTTCCCGCCTCCCACGCGGGTTCGGGGCTCGGCGCGGGCGACTACAAGCGCGCCACCGTCACCTACACCGACGCCTCCGGGCGTCAGGTCAACACCGCGCAGCCCGGCGGCCACATCTCCGCCACCGACTACGACCAGTACGGCAACACGGTGCGCGAGCTCACCGCCCGCAACCGGGAGACGGCCCTGGGCCGGACCGCGGCGGCGAAGGAGACCCTGGCCGACCTCGGCCTCGACGGACTGTCCTCGGCGGCGCGCGCCGAACTGCTCGGCACCCGCACCGTCTACGACGACAAGGGCATCAAGGAGCTGGAGGAGTTCGGCCCGGCCCGCCGCGTCGATCTGACGGCGCCCGTGACCTCGGGCTCGGCCACGCTCCTGCCGGCGGGCGAGTCGGTGGTGGCCCGCGCCTGGACGAAGAACACCTACGACGAGGGGCGTCCCGCGGACGGCACGGCGACGGTGGAGAACCAGGTCACCAAGGTCGTCACGGGTGCCCAGCTGCTGGACTTCCCGGCGATCCACGCCGAGCAGCGGGTGACGCAGACGACGTACGACTGGGTCAAGGGCCTGCCGACGAAGACGATCACCGACCCGTCCGGCCTCGCCCTGACCACCACCAAGGAGTACGACGCCCAGGGCCGTGTCACCAAGGAACTGCTGCCCGGCGCCACCGGCACGGATGCCGCCACTCGCGTCACGACGTACTGGTCGGCGACCGGTACGGGCACTTGCGCGGGGCGCCCGGAGTGGGCGGACCTGGTCTGCTCCACCGGACCCGCCGGGGCGGTCACGGGTGGTGGGAGCAACCCGAGTGGCCTGCCGGTGACCACCACCGAGTACGACTGGTACGGGGCGACGGCCAAGGCGGCGGAGACCGCCAACGGGGTCACCCGGACCACGACCACCACGTACGACGCCGCCGGCCGCACCATGAAGACGGCGACGACGGGCGGCCTCGGGGCGGCCGTGCCGGACGCCACGACCGAGTACGACCCGAACACCGGTCAGGCGGTCCGCGCGGTCTCCACGACCGGCGGCACGATCACCAAGGTGTTCGACAAACTGGGCCGTGAGGTGTCCTACACGGACGCGGACGGCGGGGTGACCACCACCGAGTACGACCTGCTCGGCCGCCGGACGAAGGTCACGGACTCCGTCCCGTCGACGGTGACGTACACGTACGACCACACCGCCGAGCCGCGCGGCCTGGCCACGAAGACGGTGGACTCGGTGGCGGGCGCCTTCACGACCGCGTACGACGCGGACGGCGGGGTGGCCACCGAGCGGCTGCCCGGCGGCTACACCCTCACCGTCGACCAGGACACCACCGGCACCGCGGTGGGCCGCACCTACACGCGGGACAGCGACGGTGTGCTGGTGACCTCGGACATGGTCTCCGAGTCCGTCCACGGACAGGTCACATCGCACACCGGCTGGTCGGCGCAGGCGTACGCGTACGACAAGGCGGGCCGGCTGACGTCGGTCGACGACACGGTGGGCGATGTGTGCACGCGCCGCGCCTACACCTTCGACAAGCGCACCAACCGGACCCGGCTGACGTCGTCCGCCGCGCCGGAGGGCGCCGACTGCACGAGCACGGGCACAGTCACGACGACGTCGCACGCCTATGACAGCGGCGACCGGCTCGTCGACGCGGGGTACGCGTACGACGCGTTCGGCCGTACCACGACTCTGCCGGGCTCGTCCTTCGCGTACTACGCCAACGACCTGGTCCAGAGCCAGAGCACGGACGACCAGCGCCAGACCTGGACGCTGGACGCGTCCCGCCGCTTCCGTGCCTGGACCGTCGAGACCAGCATCGACGACGAGTGGACTCGCGGTTCGTCCAAGCGCAACCACTACGACGGCGATGGGGACAGCCCGCGCTGGACGGAGGAGGACACGGCCGCGGGGGCGAGTGGCGCGGTGAGCCGCAATGTCGAGTCCGCGTCGGGCGACCTCGCCGCGACGACGGGTTCGGCGGGTGGCACCGTTCTGCAGCTCACCAACGTCCATGGCGACGTGATGCTCGCCCTCCCGCTCACGGAGGGGGACGACATCGTTGCGTTCGACAGTGACGAGTACGGCAATCCGCGGGCCGGTCAGCTGCCGGCGCGCTACGGCTGGCTCGGCGGCAAGCAGCGCTCGGCGGAGACGCTCACCGGGCTGACCCTGATGGGCGTGCGCCTCTACAACCCGGTCACCGGGCGGTTCTTGTCCATGGACCCGGTGTACGGGGGCAGCGCGAACTCCTACGACTATGTCCACGCCGACCCGCTCAACCGCTACGACCTCGACGGCAAGTGGTGGAGCTGGGCCAAGAAGAAGGCGGGAAAGGCGTGGAGAGGAACGCGCAGGCATTTCAGGAACAACTGGCGCACCTATGCCTCAGCCGGGATAGGAGTGGCCGGATTCGTTGGAGCGGGCTTCTGTGCGGCGAGCATCGTCTGTGGTGTCGCGGTAGGAGCGGCGGCCGGAATGGGAGCGTACGCGGCATCGAACGCCGGTACGCGGAACTGGCGCTGGGGGCAGTTTGCCGTGGCTGGCGGGGTCGGAGCCGTCGGTGGCGGTCTTGGCGTGAGGGTCAGCCAAGGGACATCGTTGGGCACCAGGGTTGCCATGTGGCGGCTGAGGGTGAAGTTGCGCGTCGCGAGGTGGCGGATGAACTGGAAGTGGCGAAAGTTCCGCTGATCTGACACCACCTGAGAGCCCCCGCAGCAGAAGAATCCGACAACAGACAAGGGAAGGACGGACAGACCGTGCGGAAACCTGAGCGAGGCGTGATGTTGATCTGGGGCGGCGTCGGCTGCGGACTCGCCGTGGCGGCCGTGGCCGTCGGCCTGGGTAGTGGATTGACCACCGCGCTGGTCGCGATTCTCTCCGTCATGGCCGGGATTCTCTGCCGGGGGCTCTTCGGAAGCCGGTATGGGAGCACGGAGGGGCAGGAGGCAGGTGAGAGGGCCGGACGGATCGGCGAACTCTACGAGATCACCCCGGAAAGCGGCTCGGACATCGCAGAGTTCTCCGCTGTCCGCCTCACTCCCTCCGGCATCCGCTACGTGCTCACGACCAAGAAGCCGCGCGGCGAGTTCGTGAAATCGATCGCGATGATCGAATCGAAGGACGACGGGCCGGTCGTGATGGAGATGTCGATACCCGTCGACACGGTCGCCGCGCTGCGACGAGTGGAGGACAAACCGGAAAGGGACCGGATTCTCGCGCGGTTCCTCGATTCACCAGTCCATTTCGCCGGCCGCACCCGCCGGGATCCCGGTCAGGGTGAGCGGAAGCGCGGGTGACGGGGCTCAGCGGACGTGACTGGCAGGCTGGCATGGCAGGAAAACGAGCGGAGGTAAGAGGGAGAGCGAAAATATGCGTTCACTGTCCTCACATCGGCTCGTCTGCCCGAAGGGCAGTTCTGGACGAACGACGGTCTGATGTCCGCCGAGGCGATTGACGGCCGGGGCGCGTGTCGCGTGTCTGAACGAGCGTCTCCTGGGCACGTTTGACGCCTGTCAGCCTCGGCTGTCCAGCCGAACACCCAGAACGGTGCAGCGGCGGGGCGGTGCTTCGAGTCCGGCGGCAGGTTCCTCCACTGTGCCGGGGCGGGCCGGGCCGGGCAGACCGTGGTGGGCGATGTCCGGAACCGGGACGCCGATCGCCGATGCCGGAATGACGGGAAGAGCTCATTGACGAACGATGGCCGTCGCTCGCTCCGCAGGAAGTACACAGGAAGGTCCAGTCACCGGTGACCGACGTCCAGCCTGTGAGAAGAAGGACCGATGCACCGATACAAGTTGACGTTTCTCCTGGTCTTCGTCCCCTCCATGCTGGGAAGCGGGACCAGCAGGTTCAAAGACTCCGGCTGGTCGCTGATATGGGGTGTGCTGGAAGTGGCCCTCGGTGTCGCGATCTCGGTGGGCGCGGTCGGAGAGATCCGGGCGGGAGCGCTCGCGAGCAGCGGGACGGGTGCCGTGCGCCGCGAGATTCCGGACCCGGACGTCATATCCATCCGTGTCGCTCCCCGATGCGCACCGCGTCGACGAGGGTGCGCGCGTGCAGTTTGCCCGTGGCGAGGGAGAGGTGGTTGCGGACGGTGCGTACGGAGAGGAACAGCTCGGCCGCTGTCTCGGCGGCGCCCATGCCTTGGGCGGCCAGGCGCAGGATGTCGGTCTCGCGTGGGGTGAGCGGGGATGCGCCGGCCGTGCTCTCCTCGGCGAGCAGGCCGGGGTCGTACACCGTGCCGCCTGCCGCCACCGTGTGGATCGCGACCAGCACCTGCCTGGCCGAGGCCGACTTCAGCAGGTAGCCGGCGGCGCCCGCTTCCCGGGCTGCCCGCAGATGTCCTGGCCGGTCGAGCACGGTCAGGATGAGGGTGCGGCATGACGGCAGTCGCTCGGTGAGCTGATGGGTCGTGCTGATGCCGTCCTGGCCCGGCATGGCCACATCTAATACCGCCACGTCGGGCCGGGCGGCCAGCGCGGCGGCGAGGACCTCGTCGCCGCGGGCGGTCTGGGCCACGACCTCGATGCCGGGCCGGCGCGCCAGCACGGAGACCAGTCCCTCCCGTACGACCGTCATGTCCTCGGCGATCAGCACCTTGAGCATGATCAAAGGATGTCAGCCGCTGCCTTCGGGCAGGTCCCCACCTGCGTCGTCAGGCCTGCTGGGACGCCAGAACCAGGGGCGGGCATCCGGCCCCAGCCCCACCACCGCCGGGCGCCTCCTGCCCCCCGCGTACAGCGCGGGACCGTCGAGCGCCACCGGTCCCCGGGTGCGTACGGACAGCCCCGCGCCGGTACGGAGCTGGATCCGGCCCTTCTCGGTGCGGCCCAGCAGCACCTGCCCGAACGGCGAACCGGCCACGGTCACCGGCCCGTACCCGTCGAAGTCGGTGCGTTCCTCCGCCGCCCCCGCGCGGACGACCGTCAGTGCGGCCCGCGCCGCCGCCCGGTACAGCAGCTCCACGGACCCGTCCGCGACGACCTGCGCGGCCGGCCCGTCGCCCGGCACCGGCGCCCCGTCGATCTGCGGATGGGCGGTCAGTCCGGCTCCGGGTGTCTCCTGAGTCCAGTGGTGCACCGCGTGATGCCCGGCGGCGAACACATGGACCAGGCCCTGTCCGTCCACCACGGCGCTCAGTCCGTCCTGGACCTGGCCGCCGCCGGTGTCCCGCCAGTCGCTCCACCGCCCGGACCGTTCCCGCACCCGCGTGCTCACGCCGTTGTCCGCGTTGCGTACGAAGAGATGGACCCGCCCGTCGGGTGCCGTCACCGCCACCGGGACGCCGATCCTGCGGCCGCGGTCCTGGTCCCGCTCCGGGTTGCCCAGCCCCCGCCAGGCGCGGAAGGCGCCTGCCGGAGAGCTCTCTTCGAGGAGCGCGATCTCCCGCTCGTCGGCCGCCCCGTGCCCGCCGAGCGCCGCGAAGCGCAGCCCGAACAGCAGCTGCCTGCCGTCCGCCGTCGTCGCTCCGCCGAGCACCGGCGCCAGCGGTCCGCCGCCGAGGTCGTCGGGATCGTCCCAGACCCCGCTGCCGGGTGCGCTCTCGCGCCACCGCACCGCCCGCAGTCCGAGGACTCCGTACGCGGTGAGCCGCCCGTCCGTTCCGGCGGCGAGGGTGGGGCGGGGGCCCGGGTAGCGGTAATGGGTGGAGCGGACCCAGCCCTTGCGGTTGGTCAGCGGCCTGTCGCCGCCCACGTTGTAGTCCCCGCAGCCCGCCACGTTCCCGCACCGCCAGTCGGCCTCGCCCCCGTACGGGACGAGGTGCGCCGCCTTCTCCTTCAGCACGCGGTACGGCAGGTTCTTCGGCCAGTGCCGGTTGTAGTAGCCGCGGTACGCCGTGGTGACGAACCGCGGCACGGGCCCACCGTCCCCGGTGGCGCGGGCTACCCACCGGATCAGCGCCGCCCAGGTGAACGAGGCGGTCGCGGTGTGGTCGGGGTGGTCGGAGTAGCCGGGCTGCTCGCTGTCCCGGCGGCGGGCGGCCTCGGTGCTGTGCTGGATGTCCGGGTCCGGATCCATGGTGTGGACGAGGGTCGGCCGGTAGTGGTCGAGGAGCCCGACGAGGACGTTGATCATCTTGTCGTACGTGTACGAGCCCACCCGCTTCAGCGGTGAGCCCTCGGCGACGACGGTGGGCAGGCCGAGCTCCCGGTCGTGCCAGAGGCTGGGCAGCCCCAGGCGGCCGCGGCCGGTGTGCATCGCCGTATTGAGGAAGATCAGCTCGACCCGGCGCCCGCCGTGCGTCAGGGTGTTGATCTCGGCCCGGAGTCCGTCCGCCGGCGCGATGACGGACTTCTGCCAGGCGGTGAACATCGGCAGCCCGAGCTGGATCGCGTACGACTGGCGCAGCCCCTGGTGCCGGGCGGAGGAGTACGCCGCCTTGTCGGCGGCGGGCCGCGGCGCGCCGGGAATCAGGTTGATGCCGACGGCCTCACCGGCGGTGAGGTACACACAGACCACCGGGGTCCCGGCGTCCAGAGCCTGCTGGGTGTCCGGGTTCATGAAGTACAGGTCGTCGTCCGGGTGGGCGAGGATCTGCATCAGCAGGGACTGCCGGGCGTCGCCGATCACCATCCCGGGCGTCGGATCGGGCATGGGGTCACTGCGCCGGGGGGCCGGTACGGAACAGGCTCCGACGCCCATCAGGGCGGCTGCTGCGGCGGCCGCCACGACGCTGCGCCGCCGCACCCCGGCACGGCCCGGTTCCAGGCCGAATCGATCCCTCACGCCCCGTGCTCCGTCCGCTCACTCCGTCGAAGCAGCCGGTCAGTGCCGCTTCCCGCGGCAGATTAGACGGGGATCGGAGCGGTCGCGATGTTTGTCGCGGCTACACGCCGGACCGGCGCACCATAAAGGCATCGATCGGGTCCTCGCCCGGTCCGGTCAGTGCAGGGTCGGCACGGCCCCGCCGTCGACGCGCGTGAGCGTGACCCCGGTGAGTCCCCGCAGTCGGCGCCCCGCGACGCCCTCGACCAGTGCGCGGTCCGGAGGGACCGGACCGAGACCGATCGCGTAGCGGACCGGGTCCGTGCCGAAGGGGCGGGGCCAGGCGTGGCACTCGGGGGCCATGTCCGACAGGTCGCCGAGCAGGGCGCGCATCCGGCCGCACACCCGGCTCTCGTCCGGTCCCGGGCGCACGGCCACGACCGCCCAGGCCGCGTGGCGGCGGTGCAGCGGCGGCGGCGACAGCAGCCCGGGGGAGCCCGTATCCAGCAGCTCCCAGGCACGGAACAGCTCCTGGGTGAGCAGGTCGCGCATGCCCGGCGTGACCTGGTCGGTGCAGGGGCGTACGGGCTCCGACGGAGTCGTGATCGTGACCGGCGGTTCCGGTGTCCGCGGTCCCGCCGTACCCACCGGCACGCGCCAGTCCCAGGCCGCCCAGGTCGCGAAGAAGTGCCGCAGCAGCGCGTCGGGCGACAGGTCATCCGCCCCGCGGACCGTACGGGCCGCCAGGACGGACCACGCCAGGCCGGGAAGTCCGCCGAACGGCGCCGAGTCCAGGCCACGTGCCTTCGCCCACGCCTTGACCTCCCGGGCCAGTCGCGCGAAAGCCTCCTGCCGGTCGCCCGCCAGGGCGAGCACCGCCTCCGCGTCGCTCACCGCGCTGAGCGCGACCGCCGCCGCCTCGCCCAGCTCCGCTCGGCGTCCCACCGCATCCGCCGGGTCCATCGGACCGGTGGGGACCACGACCAGGTCCACTCGCAGGCCGTCGACGTCCGTCCGCAGACCGGGGACCCGCGCTCCGGTCACCTCCCGGACGTCCGCCGCCTCCGGCAGCGCCGCCGCCAAGCGGGCTCGTACAACGGTCAGTTCGGCATCGCCCGGCAGCGCCGCCACCAGATCCAGATCCGCGCCGGGCAGGGCGCAGCCCATGCGCCGGGACCCGACGACATGGACGACCGCGCCTGCCAGTGCCTCGCGGACGCGGCGTACGACACCGGTGGCGTCCGCGACCGGGTGGGCGCCACCCGAGGCCGGGCCGGGGTTCCCGTGGCCGGGCGCGCGGGGCTCGTCCGCCGACTGTGCGTCCGGTACCCAGCGCACCTCGCCCGTTCCCAGCGCCACCGTCGCCCGTACCCGCATCGGCTCGTCGCCGCGGCGCGACAGCAGCGCCAGCTCCCCGACCCGGACCGGCATCGGCTCGAGCCGCCAGCCGCACTCGGCGGCCAGGGCGTGCGGGTCAGTGGTCCGGCCCAGGCTGAGGTGCGGGGTGAAGCCTCCGTGGTGGCCACGGCAGGTGGGGAACCGCCGCACCAGCTCCTCCCACAGGCCGGCCCACGGCTCCTCGCCCCCGGCCGCCGGGTCCAGCCACACTGTGGCCCCCTCGCGGTGCCCGAACCACTGCACACCCGCCAGCCGCGCATCGAAGGGCGCACACGCGGCGGCTGCGGCGGCGAGCAAAGGGGCCGCCTGCTCGAAGGTGTACTCGGGGACGAAGCCGAAGAGCAGATTGACGTGCGGCGGCCAGCGGCGGATCTGCGGGTCGTGGTCCCGCCGGATCGCCTGCAGCGGCGGCCAGAGCTCCTGCGGCGGGATCCATGCCAGTGCCGTACGGGCCGTGGGCGGTACGTCCAGGACCTCGGCGCTCTCCGTGACCACAGGGGCCAGTTCGGCCAGCACGCCGTAGTGGTCGGAGATGTACAGGCCCTCGGCCGTGGGGACGTCGCCGCGGAGTTCGGCGCGCCGCACCAGCAGCCCCTCGGCGCGCAGCAGCACCCGGTCCAGCCGGGACGCCCGCCCGCTCAGCGAGGAGACCGCGGCCAGCGGATTGACGCGCGGGTCGAACGTCGGCGTCGCGTCGTCCGGGCCGTGGGCCTCGCTCCACGCGTCGCGCATCCCGAGCACAGTGCCAGGCGCCTCGGTGCCGTCGTTGAAGTCGCCCATGAGGACGAGGTCGCCGTCGAGGGTTGCCAGACCTTCGGCGATCCGGGCCAGTTCGGCGTCCCGCCGCTGTGCGCCGTTCTCCGAGCGGTTGCTGCTCAGATGGGTCGCGGCGACGGTGACCGGCCCGGCGCCGGTCTCCACGACGAGGGCGACCACCGCCTTGTGCGGGCCGAGCGCGTGGTGTCCGGCCTCCCGCACGGGCAGCCTGCTCAGCAGCAGCACACCGCACTCGTCGACGTCCCGCGAGGCCGGCTCCGTCCCCAGGGTGTACGTCTCACGCACCCACGGCTCCTGGAGCAGCAGCGTGAGCAGCGAGGGCTCCACCTCCTGGAGCGCGACGACGTCGGCGTCGGCCTCGCGCAGCGCGGTCATCAGCAGCGGTCTGCGCACGGCGGTGCCGATGCGGTCGGCGTCGTAGCGGTCCCACAGGGTGTTCCAGGTCAGCACGCGCAGCCGTCCCGCGGGCCCGGCAGCCCGGGGCGTCCGCGCGGGGACCCAGTCGGCGCCGTCCCAGGCGTACGGCGTGCGGGCCGTGAAGAACGGCGCCCGCAGCCGGCGCGCCTCCCGCACCCGCCCGGCGTCCGTGTCGTCGATCCGGTCGACGCCCGTGGCCCGGTTCCATACGACCTCGCCGTCGGCCTCGAAGAACAGCACCCGGTGCCAGGGGATGTCGCCGCCCGGCACGAACTCGGGCAGCGGGATGCGCTCGGGCGGGGCGCCGCGCTGGTTGATCCCGACCACGAAACGGGCGGGGTCGAAGCGCGCGTCCCAGCGCACCCGGTGGTAGATCTCTTCGCTGGTGCGCACGGCTACGCCTCCTCCTCGATGGTCCCACTCGCCGTGGTCGGCGTAGGAGGGCGGGGGAGCGGCGTTCCAGCGGATATTCCTCCTGCGGTTCTCCCGGCGCCGCGTCGCAGGGCGTTGGGTGAGGCGCGGTTTGACACGCAACACCCGCGGGGTAACCTCTTCGGCCGGATTGGCCAGGCTCCCGTCGCGTATGGCACACTGACCAGGTTGCTCGGTTGAGTGTCAATGCTGCGCGCCTCCCGCCGGGAGGACCGGAAGCGAGTCCCACAGTACTCGTCGGCCCCATGTGGGCCGGACGTACGGGAATCTTTCGGGAAGCGTAAGTGGGGCGCCGACCAGGCACCCGGTGGGTGTTCCACCCCCGACGCTCTTGATTGAGCACAGCGCGGTCCACGGCCCGCACCCCCTTGGTTGGGAAATCCTTCGGGAGATCTGCGTAGAGGGGATGCGACACGCCCGACCGCGTGGGTCGGAGGAGGAGTTACGAGAACCCCCGGGTTCCAGAGCGTTACGAGAGACAGGACTACTAGTAGCCATGGCGGGACAGAAGATCCGCATCCGGCTCAAGGCCTACGACCACGAGGTCATCGACTCCTCGGCGAAGAAGATCGTCGAGACGGTGACCCGCACTGGTGCGTCGGTCGCGGGCCCGGTGCCGCTGCCCACTGAGAAGAACGTGTACTGCGTCATCAAGTCGCCGCACAAGTACAAGGACTCGCGCGAGCACTTCGAGATGCGCACGCACAAGCGCCTCATCGACATCCTCGACCCCACGCCGAAGACGGTTGACTCGCTGATGCGTCTCGACCTGCCGGCCGGCGTCGACATCGAGATCAAGCTCTGAGGTGACGCGCGAGATGGCTAAGAACATTAAGGGCGTCCTGGGCGAGAAGCTCGGCATGACCCAGGTCTGGGACGAGAACAACCGGGTTGTCCCGGTGACCGTCGTCAAGGCCGGGCCCTGCGTCGTCACCCAGGTCCGCACCAACGACAGCGACGGCTACGAGTCGGTCCAGATCGCCTTCGGCGAGATCGACCCGCGCAAGGTGAACAAGCCCCTCAAGGGCCACTTCGCCAAGGCCGACGTGACCCCGCGCCGCCACCTGGTGGAGCTCCGCACCCCTGACGCCAGCGAGTACACGCTGGGCCAGGAGGTCACTGCCGCAGTGTTCGAGTCCGGCGTCAAGGTTGACGTCACGGGCAAGAGCAAGGGCAAGGGCTTCGCCGGTGTGATGAAGCGTCACAACTTCAAGGGTGGCAAGGCGTCCCACGGTGCCCACCGTGTGCACCGTATGCCCGGCTCCATCGGTGGCTGCGCCACCCCCGGCCGTGTCTTCAAGGGCATGCGCATGGCGGGTCGCATGGGCAACGAGCGTGTCACCACCCAGAACCTGACCATCCACGCGGTTGACGCGGAGAAGGGTCTGCTCCTCATCAAGGGCGCAGTCCCCGGTCCGAACGGCGGCCTCGTCCTGGTCCGTACCGCGGCCAAGGGGGCTTGAGGTAATGAGCACCATTGACATCCTTTCGCCGGCAGGCGACAAGGCCGGTACCGTCGAGCTCCCCGCGGAGATCTTCGACGCGAAGACCAGCGTTCCGCTGATCCACCAGGTCGTTGTCGCTCAGCTGGCTGCTGCCCGTCAGGGCACGCACAAGACCAAGCGTCGCGGCGAAGTCCGTGGTGGTGGCCGCAAGCCGTACCGCCAGAAGGGCACCGGCCGCGCCCGCCAGGGTTCGACCCGCGCACCGCAGTTCGTCGGCGGTGGCGTCGTCCACGGCCCGCAGCCGCGTGACTACTCGCAGCGCACCCCGAAGAAGATGAAGGCCGCCGCCCTGCGCGGTGCCCTCTCCGACCGGGCACGCCACTCCCGTATCCACGTCGTCACCGGCGTGGTCGACGGTGCAGTTTCCACGAAGGCCGCGAAGACGCTGCTCGGCAAGATCTCGGAGCGCAAGAACCTGCTCCTGGTCGTCGACCGCGCCGACGAGGCCGCGTGGCTGTCCGCCCGCAACCTGCCCCAGGTGCACATCCTGGAGCCGGGCCAGCTCAACACGTACGACGTGATCGTCTCCGACGACGTGGTCTTCACCCAGGCCGCTTTCGAGTCCTTCGTGTCTGGCCCCAAGGCCGATGAGACCGAAGGGAGCGACGCCTGATGAGCGAGGCGACCGTAACCAGCAAGACCTTCACGGACCCGCGCGACGTTCTCGTCAAGCCGGTCGTTTCCGAGAAGAGCTACGCGCTGCTCGACGAGAACAAGTACACGTTCATCGTCGCGCCCGGCTCCAACAAGACCCAGATCAAGCAGGCCGTGGAAGCGGTCTTCTCGGTCAAGGTCACCGGGGTCAACACGATCAACCGGCAGGGTAAGCGCAAGCGCACCAAGACCGGTTTCGGCAAGCGCGCTGACACCAAGCGCGCCATCGTGACCCTCGCCGAGGGCGACCGTATCGACATCTTCGGCGGCCCGACCTCCTGACGGAGGTCGAGTCGTCCGGAATCGGACGAGGACTGAGAAATGGGTATCCGCAAGTACAAGCCGACGACCCCGGGCCGTCGTGGCTCCAGCGTCGCCGACTTTGTCGAGATCACGCGGTCCACGCCGGAGAAGTCGCTGGTCCGCCCCCTGCACAGCAAGGGCGGCCGTAACAACGCCGGTCGTGTGACCGTTCGCCACCAGGGCGGTGGCCACAAGCGCGCCTACCGAGTGATCGACTTCCGTCGTCACGACAAGGACGGCGTGCCGGCCAAGGTCGCGCACATCGAGTACGACCCCAACCGCACCGCGCGCATCGCGCTCCTGCACTACGCGGACGGCGAGAAGCGCTACATCATCGCCCCGCGTGGACTGACGCAGGGCGACCGGGTCGAGAACGGCCCGACGGCCGACATCAAGCCCGGTAACAACCTGGCGCTGCGCAACATCCCGGTCGGTACGACCATCCACGCCATCGAGCTGCGGCCCGGCGGCGGCGCGAAGTTCGCCCGTTCCGCGGGTGCCTCCGTGCAGCTGCTGGCGAAGGAGGGCACCATGGCCCACCTTCGTATGCCGTCGGGTGAGATCCGCCTGGTCGACGCCCGCTGCCGCGCCACGATCGGCGAGGTCGGCAACGCCGAGCAGTCGAACATCAACTGGGGCAAGGCCGGCCGTATGCGCTGGAAGGGCGTTCGCCCGACCGTCCGCGGTGTCGCGATGAACCCGGTTGACCACCCGCACGGTGGTGGTGAGGGCAAGACCTCCGGTGGTCGCCACCCGGTCTCGCCGTGGGGTCAGAAGGAGGGTCGTACTCGCTCGCCGAAGAAGGCATCGAGCAAGTACATCGTCCGCCGCCGCAAGACGAACAAGAAGCGCTAGGAGCGGGTTTAGATGCCGCGCAGTCTCAAGAAGGGGCCCTTCGTCGACGGCCACCTCATCAAGAAGGTGGACGTACAGAACGAGGCAGGCACCAAGAACGTCATCAAGACCTGGTCCCGTCGCTCGATGATCGTCCCGGCCATGCTGGGTCACACCATCGCGGTGCACAACGGCAAGATCCACGTCCCGGTGTTCGTCACCGAGTCGATGGTCGGCCACAAGCTCGGCGAGTTCTCGCCGACTCGCACCTTCCGCGGCCACGTCAAGGACGACCGGAAGTCGAAGCGCCGCTAACCGCGGGGTGGAACGACTATGACTTACACCGAAGGGACAACCATGGAAGCCAGGGCCCAGGCGCGGTACATCCGCGTCACGCCCATGAAGGCCCGCCGCGTGGTGGACCTCATCCGTGGCATGGATGCCACGGAGGCTCAGGCGGTCCTGCGTTTCGCCCCGCAGGCCGCGAGCGTGCCGGTTGGCAAGGTGCTGGACAGCGCCATTGCCAACGCTGCACACAACTACGACCACACCGACGCCTCTTCGCTGGTCATCAGCGAGGCGTACGTGGACGAGGGCCCGACCCTGAAGCGGTTCCGTCCGCGTGCTCAGGGCCGTGCCTACCGGATCCGTAAGCGGACCAGCCACATCACCGTGGTCGTCAGCAGCAAGGAAGGAACCCGGTAATGGGCCAGAAGGTAAACCCGCACGGGTTCCGGCTCGGCATCACCACGGACTTCAAGTCCCGTTGGTACGCCGACAAGCTGTACAAGGACTACGTCAAGGAAGACGTCGCCATTCGTCGCATGATGACGAAGGGCATGGAGCGGGCCGGCATCTCGAAGGTTGAGATCGAGCGCACCCGCGACCGCGTCCGCGTTGACATCCACACCGCCCGCCCGGGCATCGTCATCGGTCGCCGTGGCGCCGAGGCCGACCGCATCCGTGGCGAGCTGGAGAAGCTGACCGGCAAGCAGGTCCAGCTGAACATCCTCGAGGTCAAGAACCCCGAGGTGGACGCTCAGCTGGTGGCCCAGGCCGTCGCCGAGCAGCTCTCCTCCCGCGTCTCCTTCCGTCGTGCGATGCGCAAGAGCATGCAGAGCTCGATGAAGGCCGGCGCCAAGGGCATCAAGATCCAGTGCGGTGGCCGCCTCGGCGGCGCCGAGATGTCCCGCTCGGAGTTCTACCGCGAGGGCCGTGTGCCCCTGCACACGCTCCGCGCGAACGTCGACTACGGCTTCTTCGAGGCCAAGACGACCTTCGGCCGCATCGGTGTGAAGGTCTGGATCTACAAGGGCGACGTCAAGAACATCGCCGAGGTCCGCGCCGAGAACGCTGCTGCCCGCGCAGGCAACCGCCCGGCCCGTGGCGGCGCTGACCGCCCGGCCGGCCGCGGTGGCCGCGGTGGCGAGCGTGGCGGTCGCGGTCGCAAGCCGCAGCAGTCCGCGCCGGCAGCCGAGGCCCCCAAGGCCGACGCTCCCGCCGCCGCTGCTCCGGCTGAGAGCACCGGAACGGAGGCCTGACCGAAATGCTGATCCCCCGTAGGGTCAAGCACCGCAAGCAGCACCACCCGAAGCGCAGCGGTATGTCCAAGGGTGGCACGCAGGTTGCGTTCGGCGAGTACGGCATCCAGGCGCTGACCCCGGCGTACGTGACGAACCGCCAGATCGAGGCAGCTCGTATCGCGATGACCCGCCACATCAAGCGTGGCGGCAAGGTCTGGATCAACATCTACCCGGACCGTCCCCTGACGAAGAAGCCCGCCGAGACCCGCATGGGTTCCGGTAAGGGTTCTCCCGAGTGGTGGATCGCGAACGTCAAGCCCGGTCGGGTGATGTTCGAGCTGTCCTACCCGAACGAGAAGATTGCTCGTGAGGCGCTCACCCGCGCTGCTCACAAGCTTCCGATGAAGTGCCGGATCGTTCGGCGCGAGGCAGGTGAGTCGTGATGTCGGCCGGTACCAAGGCGTCCGAGCTGCGCGAGCTGGGCAACGAGGAGCTCCTCAACAAGCTCCGCGAGGCCAAGGAAGAGCTGTTCAATCTCCGCTTCCAGGCGGCGACCGGTCAGCTCGAAAACCACGGTCGGCTCAAGTCCGTCCGTAAGGACATCGCCCGGATCTACACCCTGATGCGCGAGCGCGAGCTGGGCATCGAGACGGTGGAGAGCGCCTGATGAGCGAGAAGACTGTGACTGAGACGAACACCGACCGCGGTTTCCGCAAGACCCGTGAGGGTCTCGTCGTCAGCGACAAGATGGACAAGACTGTCGTCGTCGCTGTCGAGGACCGCGTCAAGCACGCCCTGTACGGCAAGGTCATCCGCCGTACGAACAAGCTGAAGGCTCACGACGAGCAGAACGCTGCGGGCGTCGGCGACCGTGTCCTCCTCATGGAGACCCGGCCGCTGTCTGCGACGAAGCGCTGGCGCGTCGTCGAGATCCTCGAGAAGGCCAAGTAATTCCTGAGGGGCATTCCCCTCAGGCAAGTTCCGCCAGGCTCGGTGGGGTTCGACCCGTTCAGGGTTCGAACCCCACCGGGAACCGGCAGACGATCAGGAGATAGACGTGATCCAGCAGGAGTCGCGACTTCGCGTCGCCGACAACACGGGTGCGAAGGAAATCCTCACCATCCGTGTTCTCGGTGGTTCGGGTCGCCGCTACGCGGGCATCGGTGACGTCATTGTCGCCACCGTCAAGGACGCGATCCCCGGTGGCAACGTGAAGAAGGGTGACGTCGTCAAGGCCGTCATCGTTCGCACCGTCAAGGAGCGTCGTCGTCAGGATGGCTCGTACATCCGCTTCGACGAGAACGCCGCCGTCATTCTGAAGAACGACGGCGACCCCCGCGGCACCCGTATCTTCGGCCCGGTGGGCCGTGAGCTGCGCGAGAAGAAGTTCATGAAGATCATCTCGCTCGCGCCGGAGGTGCTGTAAGCATGAAGATCAAGAAGGGCGACCTGGTTCAGGTCATCACCGGTAAGGACAAGGGCAAGCAGGGCAAGGTCATCGTTGCCTACCCTGCTCAGGACCGCGTCCTCGTCGAGGGTGTCAACCGGGTCAAGAAGCACACCAAGGCCGGTCAGACGGCTCGCGGCTCGCAGACCGGTGGCATTGTGACCACCGAGGCCCCGATTCACGTCAGCAACGTTCAGCTGGTCGTGGAGAAGGACGGCAACAAGGTCGTCACCCGCGTCGGCTACCGCTTTGACGACGAGGGCAACAAGATCCGCGTTGCCAAGCGGACCGGTGAGGACATCTGATGACTGCCACCACTGCGCCGCGTCTCAAGACGCGCTACCGCGAGGAAATCGCCGGCAAGCTGCGTGAGGAGTTCTCGTACGAGAACGTCATGCAGATCCCCGGCCTGGTCAAGATCGTGGTCAACATGGGTGTGGGCGACGCTGCCCGCGACTCCAAGCTGATCGATGGCGCCGTGCGCGACCTCACCACGATCACGGGCCAGAAGCCGGCCGTCACCAAGGCCCGCAAGTCCATCGCGCAGTTCAAGCTGCGCGAGGGTCAGCCGATCGGCTGCCACGTCACCCTCCGCGGTGACCGGATGTGGGAGTTCCTGGACCGTACGCTGTCGCTCGCGCTGCCGCGTATCCGTGACTTCCGTGGCCTGTCGCCGAAGCAGTTCGACGGCCGTGGCAACTACACCTTCGGTCTCACGGAGCAGGTCATGTTCCACGAGATCGACCAGGACAAGATCGACCGGGTCCGGGGCATGGACATCACCGTGGTCACCACGGCGACCAATGACGACGAGGGTCGTGCCCTCCTTCGTCACCTCGGCTTCCCGTTCAAGGAGAACTGACCGTGGCGAAGAAGGCTCTGATCGCTAAGGCCGCCCGTAAGCCGAAGTTCGGCGTCCGCGGGTACACCCGCTGCCAGCGCTGCGGCCGGCCCCACTCCGTCTACCGCAAGTTCGGCCTGTGCCGCGTGTGCCTTCGTGAGATGGCTCACCGTGGCGAGCTGCCGGGCGTGACCAAGAGTTCCTGGTAAGTCTCCTTCGCCCTTTGGGCGTTGGGACTACCCGGAAGCTCTCGGTAAGCATCTGGTCGGCAGGAGTCCGGCCTCACATGCCGTAGGCTTGTGGGGTTGGGCGCCTGCCGCCCAAGACCGACTTACTACGCCGTAGGTCCCCGCACCGCACCCGTCCCGCCACTGAGTGGGGAGAGGGATGGCGCATACAGGAAACCCCGGCGAGAGAGGCCGAAGGCCAATTCATGACCATGACTGATCCCATCGCAGACATGCTCACGCGTCTGCGTAACGCGAACTCGGCGTACCACGACACCGTCGTGATGCCGCACAGCAAGATCAAGTCGCACATCGCGGAGATCCTCCAGCAGGAGGGCTTCATCACCGGCTGGAAGGTCGAGGACGCCGAGGTCGGCAAGAACCTCGTCCTCGAGCTGAAGTTCGGCCCGAACCGCGAGCGCTCGATCGCCGGCATCAAGCGAATCTCGAAGCCGGGTCTGCGTGTATACGCAAAGTCCACCAACCTGCCGAAGGTCCTCGGCGGCCTGGGCGTGGCGATCATCTCCACGTCCCACGGTCTCCTGACCGGCCAGCAGGCCAGCAAGAAGGGCGTAGGTGGGGAAGTCCTCGCCTACGTCTGGTAGTCGGGAACGGAGGAATAGCTCATGTCGCGAATCGGCAAGCTCCCCATCCAGGTTCCCGCCGGTGTGGACGTCACCATCGATGGCCGTACGGTCGCGGTGAAGGGCCCCAAGGGCACCCTCTCGCACACCGTTGCCGCGCCGATCGAGGTCACCAAGGGTGAGGATGGCGTCCTGAACGTCGTCCGCCCGAACGACGAGCGTCAGAACAAGGCCCTTCACGGCCTGTCCCGCACGCTGGTGGCGAACATGATCACCGGTGTGACCCAGGGATACATCAAGGCGCTCGAGATCAGTGGTGTCGGTTACCGCGTCCAGGCGAAGGGCTCCAACCTGGAGTTCGCCCTGGGCTACAGCCACCCGATCCTGATCGAGGCCCCGGAGGGCATCACCTTCAAGGTGGAGTCCCCCACGAAGTTCACCGTCGAGGGCATCGACAAGCAGAAGGTCGGCGAGACCGCGGCCAAGATCCGCAAGCTGCGGAAGCCTGACCCGTACAAGGCCAAGGGCGTCAAGTACGCCGGCGAGGTCATCCGCCGCAAGGTCGGAAAGGCTGGTAAGTAGCCATGGCATACGGCGTAAAGATCGCCAAGGGCGACGCCTACAAGCGTGCCGCCCTCAAGCGTCGCCACATCCGCGTCCGCAAGCACATCTCCGGTTCGCCGGAGCGTCCGCGCTTGGTCGTGACGCGGTCCAACCGCCACATGGTCGCTCAGGTCATCGACGACATCGCGGGCCACACGCTCGCGTCGGCGTCGACCCTGGACGTGTCCATCCGTGGTGGCGAGGGTGACAAGAGCGCCCAGGCCAAGCAGGTCGGCGCCCTGGTCGCTGAGCGTGCCAAGGCCGCAGGCGTCGAGGCCGTCGTGTTTGACCGCGGTGGTAACCAGTACGCCGGGCGGATTGCCGCTCTGGCTGACGCCGCCCGTGAAGCCGGGCTGAAGTTCTAAGCCCCGGTTCCTACGCACAGCGGACGTAACAGAGAGAGGTAAATCCAATGGCTGGACCCCAGCGCCGCGGAAGCGGTGCCGGTGGCGGCGAGCGGCGGGACCGGAAGGGCCGTGACGGCGGCGCAGCTGCCGCCGAGAAGACCGCGTACGTTGAGCGCGTTGTCGCGATCAACCGCGTCGCCAAGGTTGTGAAGGGTGGTCGTCGCTTCAGCTTCACCGCGCTGGTCGTGGTGGGCGATGGTGACGGCACCGTCGGTGTCGGTTACGGCAAGGCCAAGGAAGTTCCCGCGGCCATTGCCAAGGGCGTGGAAGAAGCCAAGAAGAACTTCTTCAAGGTTCCGCGTATCCAGGGCACCATTCCTCACCCGATCCAGGGCGAGAAGGCTGCGGGCGTCGTCCTGCTGAAGCCTGCTTCCCCCGGTACCGGTGTTATCGCCGGTGGCCCGGTGCGCGCCGTTCTGGAGTGCGCCGGCGTTCACGACATCCTGTCGAAGTCGCTCGGCTCCGACAACGCGATCAACATCGTGCACGCGACCGTGGCGGCCCTCAAGGGCCTGCAGCGTCCCGAGGAGATCGCGGCTCGCCGTGGTCTGCCGCTCGAGGACGTCGCCCCCGCGGCTCTGCTTCGTGCACGTGCGGGAGCGGGTGCGTAATGGCTCGCCTCAAGATCACGCAGACGAAGTCGTACATCGGCAGCAAGCAGAACCACCGCGACACCCTGCGTTCGCTCGGGCTCAAGCGCCTGAACGACGTGGTTGTCAAGGAGGACCGTCCCGAGTTCCGCGGCATGGCTCACACCGTCCGCCACCTCGTGACGGTTGAGGAGGTCGACTGACATGGCGGAGAACAACCCGCTGAAGGCCCACGACCTCCGGCCTGCCCCGGGCGCCAAGACCGCCAAGACCCGTGTGGGTCGTGGTGAGGCGTCCAAGGGTAAGACCGCTGGTCGTGGTACCAAGGGCACGAAGGCCCGCTACCAGGTTCCGGAGCGCTTCGAGGGTGGCCAGATGCCCCTCCACATGCGTCTCCCGAAGCTCAAGGGCTTCAAGAACCCGTTCCGCACCGAGTACCAGGTCGTGAACCTGGACAAGCTCGCGACGCTCTACCCCGAGGGTGGAGAGGTCACCGTGGCCGACCTGGTCGCCAAGGGTGCGGTGCGCAACAACCACCTCGTCAAGGTCCTCGGACAGGGCGAGATCTCCGTGGCGCTGCAGGTTTCGGTTGACGCCGTCTCCGGCTCCGCCAAGGAGAAGATTGCCGCCGCCGGCGGCACCGTCACTGAGCTCGTCTGAGACAACTCGGACAACTCGATGGCTTGAACATCCGACCGGGGATGCCTCTTATTTGGGGCATCCCCGGTTGGTCGTTCCTAGGTGGGCATGGTCGCCGGTAAGGTGGCGTGCACTGTTGCTGTGGTAACTCCTGGGCGCATGCCCGGGAATCTTTGACTCTTTCGTATTTGTCGATCCTCAAGACCGTCACCTCTCGCTCTGCGCGGGGGTCGCAGGAGGCACCGTGCTCACCGCGTTCGCCCGGGCGTTCAAGACGCCCGACCTGCGCAAGAAGCTGCTCTTCACGCTCGGCATCATCGTGCTCTACCGGCTCGGGGCGCACATCCCGGTACCGGGAGTGAGCTACGAGAACGTCCAGACCTGTGTTGACCAGGCAAGCAAGGGCAACAACAGCCTCTTCGGCCTGGTGAACATGTTCAGCGGTGGTGCACTGCTGCAGATCACGATCTTCGCGCTCGGCATCATGCCGTACATCACGGCCAGCATCATCCTTCAGCTGCTGACCGTGGTCATTCCCCGACTCGAGGCGCTCAAGAAGGAGGGGCAGTCCGGCCAGGCCAAGATCACGCAGTACACGCGTTATCTGACCGTCGCGCTCGCCATCCTCCAGGGCACCGGCCTGGTGGCCACCGCCACCAGCGGCGCGCTGTTCAGCGGCTGCCCGGTCGCCGACCAGATCGTTCCGAACCACTCGATCTTCACGACCATCGTCATGGTGATCACCATGACCGCGGGCACCGCTGCCGTCATGTGGCTCGGTGAGCTCATCACCGACCGCGGCATCGGCAACGGCATGTCGATCCTGATGTTCATCTCGATCGCTGCCAGCTTCCCCGGCTCCCTGTGGGCCATCAAGCAGAGCGGCAAGCTGGCGGACGGCTGGATCGAGTTCAGCACCGTCATCCTGGTCGGCTTCGTCATGGTGGCCCTCGTGGTCTTCGTCGAGCAGGCCCAGCGCCGTATCCCGGTGCAGTACGCGAAGCGCATGATCGGCCGCAGGTCGTACGGCGGTACGTCCACGTACATCCCGCTGAAGGTGAATCAGGCGGGTGTGATTCCCGTCATCTTCGCTTCTTCGCTGCTCTACATTCCGGCCCTGGTCGTCCAGTTCTCCAACTCCACTGCGGGCTGGGCCACATGGATCAAGGACAACTTCGTCAAGGGCGACCACCCGTACTACATCACGACGTACTTCCTGTTGATCGTCTTCTTCGCCTTCTTCTATGTGGCGATTTCGTTCAACCCCGAGGAAGTCGCCGACAACATGAAGAAGTATGGTGGGTTCATCCCGGGTATCCGGGCTGGTCGACCTACTGCCGAGTACCTGAGCTACGTGCTCAACAGGATCACTTGGCCGGGCTCGCTGTACCTGGGTCTGATCGCTCTCGTGCCGACGATGGCGTTGGCAGGCTTCGGCGGCGCTAACCAGAACTTCCCGTTCGGCGGGACGAGCATCCTCATCATCGTGGGTGTGGGTCTGGAGACCGTGAAGCAGATTGAGAGTCAGCTCCAACAGCGCAATTACGAAGGGTTCCTCCGCTGATGCGAATCGTCCTCGTCGGGCCGCCCGGTGCCGGCAAGGGAACGCAGGCTGCGTACCTTGCCAAGAACCTGTCGATTCCGCACATCTCCACGGGCGACCTCTTCCGCGCCAACATCAGCCAGGGCACTGACCTTGGCAAGCGGGCCCGCGCCTACATGGACGCGGGGCAGCTGGTGCCGGACGAGGTCACCATTGCGATGGCCAAGGACCGCATGTCCCAGCCGGACGCCGTGAACGGCTTCCTGCTCGACGGCTTCCCGCGCAACGTGGGCCAGGCCGAGGCGCTCGACGAGATGCTCAAGAGCGAGGGCGTGACGCTGGACGCGGTTCTCGACCTGGAGGTCCCCGAGGACGAGGTCGTCAAGCGCATCGCGGGCCGGCGTATCTGCCGCAACGACAGCGCGCACGTCTTCCACGTGACGTACAACCCGCCGAAGACCGAGGGCGTCTGCGACACCTGCGACGGCGAGCTGTACCAGCGCGACGACGACACCGAGGAAACGGTCCGGACCCGGCTCGAGGTCTATCACACGCAGACCGAGCCGATCATCGACTACTACCGGGCCCAGGGCCTGGTGGTCACGATCTCGGCGCTCGGCAAGGTCGAGGACGTGACCAAGCGGTCGATGGAAGCCCTCAAGAAGGTCCGCGAGGACTGAGAAACACCCGTATTACCTGTACAGACGGCCGCGGCGTCCTTGGGCGCCGCGGCCGACTGTTTGCGCCGTATCGTGGAGTACGCCGCACCCGTTCCCGTTCGATGCAGAGAGGCGCCGCGCAATGGTGCAGATCAAGACCCCCGAGCAGATCGCGAAGATGCGTGAGGCGGGGCTGGTGGTCGCTGCCATTCACGCGGCCACCCGCGAGGCGGCGGTGCCCGGCGCCACCACCCACGACCTGGACCAGGTTGCACGCAAGGTGATCGCCGACCACGGTGCGAAGTCGAACTTCCTCGGGTACGGCGGGTTCCCCGCGAGCATCTGCGCCTCGGTCAACGAGGTCGTCGTGCACGGCATCCCGGACGAGAAGACCGTCCTCAAGGACGGCGACATCATCTCCATCGACGCCGGCGCGATCGTGGACGGCTGGCACGGCGACGCGGCGTACACGGCGTTCGTCGGCACCGGTCACGCTCCGGAGCTCATCGAGCTGTCCCGGGTGACCGAGGAGTCCATGTGGGCCGGGATCGCGGCGATGAAGGTGAACAACCGCCTCGTCGACATCTCGAAGGCGATCGAGTCCTACATCCGTCGCCAGCCGCGTCCGGCCACCGGCAAGTACGGGATCATCGAGGACTACGGCGGCCACGGCATCGGCACCGAGATGCACATGGACCCGCACCTGCTGAACTACGTCGCGCGTAAGCGCGGCAAGGGCATCAAGCTGGTTCCCGGCGTCTGCCTGGCCATCGAGCCGATGGTCTCGCTCGGTACGCCGCAGACCGAGGTGCTCCAGGACAACTGGACGGTCATCACGACCGATGGCACCTGGTCCTCGCACTGGGAGCACTCGATCGCCCTGACCGAGCAGGGCCCCCTGGTCCTGACGGCCCCCGACTGCGGCCGCGCGAAGCTGGCGGAGTACGGGATCCAGGCCGCGCCGGACCCGCTGGGCTGAGGGGCCCCACCGGCGGAGAACGCGCCCCCGGGCAGGTCTAAGGATCTGCTCCGGTGGGCAAACTTGACGGATTCGTCTTTTGGGGTCCGCTGACGTAGACTGACTCGTCGGCTCTCGTGCATCCGTGTGTCCACATGCGGCGCAGAGAGTCGATCAAGGTAGCCGATTCGAAAGGCGAAGCGTGGCCAAGAAGCAAGGTGCCATCGAAATTGAGGGCACCGTGATCGAGTCCCTCCCGAACGCCATGTTCAAGGTGGAACTCCAGAACGGTCACAAGGTCCTCGCGCACATCTCCGGCAAGATGCGGATGCACTACATCCGAATCCTCCCGGACGACCGGGTCGTGGTGGAGCTCTCTCCGTATGACCTGACGCGTGGCCGGATCGTCTACCGATACAAGTAGATCTTGCCCACGCCCTGCTACGGCGGGGTGGTGGCACTGACCCGGAGAACCTGACATCCCATGAAGGTCAAGCCGAGCGTCAAGAAGATCTGCGACAAGTGCAAGGTGATCCGCCGTCACGGTCGGGTCATGGTCATCTGCGACAACCTGCGCCACAAGCAGCGCCAGGGCTGACGCACGACCCCCTGCATCTCGCAGCACTTCGCGCGACGCACGTAATACGTACATACGCAGTGCCCGTCCAAGCTTCGGCTGACGACACCTCCGGCGGGGGCCGGGGACCCGGGCGTACCACCGCTTCCCTCTGGGAAGCGGTCGGCGGCCGGGAGTGGTACTGCGGAAGACCCCCGAAATAACAACTGGAGCCATTGAATGGCACGCGTTTCAGGTGTTGACATCCCGCGCGAAAAGCGCGTGGAGGTTGCCCTCACCTACGTCTTCGGTATCGGGCGCACCCGGTCCAAGGAGATCCTCGCCACCACGGGTGTGAACCCGAACACGCGCGTTCGCGACCTGGCCGAAGAGGACCTGGTCAAGATCCGCGAGTACGTGGACGCCAACCTCCGCACCGAGGGTGACCTCCGTCGCGAGATTCAGGCCGACATCCGCCGCAAGGTCGAGATCGGCTGCTACCAGGGTCTGCGTCACCGCCGCGGCCTGCCGGTCCACGGCCAGCGCACCAGCACGAACGCTCGTACCCGCAAGGGTCCGCGTCGCGCGATCGCCGGTAAGAAGAAGCCGGGCAAGAAGTAGTCCTCAGCGGACGCACTGTGGCAGTCCGGATCCCCGGGCCGTTGCAGCATCCAGCGGTCTTCGCTGTAGGACCGATCACCTCCCCTCTCCATCTGGAGTAAAGACATGCCCCCCAAGGGACGTCAGGGCGCAGCCAAGAAGGTGCGTCGCAAGGAAAAGAAGAACGTTGCTCACGGCCACGCGCACATCAAGAGCACGTTCAACAACACGATCGTTTCGATCACGGACCCCTCGGGCAACGTGATCTCCTGGGCCTCCGCCGGCCACGTCGGCTTCAAGGGCTCGCGCAAGTCCACCCCCTTCGCCGCGCAGATGGCCGCCGAGTCGGCCGCCCGCCGCGCGCAGGAGCACGGCATGCGCAAGGTTGACGTTTTCGTCAAGGGTCCGGGCTCCGGCCGCGAGACCGCGATCCGCTCCCTCCAGGCCACCGGCCTCGAGGTCGGTTCGATCCAGGACGTCACCCCCACTCCGCACAACGGATGCCGGCCGCCCAAGCGCCGTCGCGTCTGACGCACTGAAGCAACGGAGACAACTGGAAAATGGCGCGATACACCGGGGCCGACTGCAAGCGCTGCCGTCGGGAGAAGCAGAAGCTGTTCCTTAAGGGCAGCAAGTGCGAGAGCGCGAAGTGCCCGATCGAGATCCGTCCTTACCCCCCGGGTGAGCACGGACGCGGGCGCACCAAGGACAGCGAGTACCTTCTTCAGCTTCGTGAGAAGCAGAAGTGCTCGCGGATCTACGGTGTCCTTGAGAAGCAGTTCGTGAACTACTACAAGGAAGCGAACCAGAAGACCGGCAAGACCGGTGAGAACCTTCTGCGCATCCTTGAGACCCGCCTCGACAACGTGGTCTACCGGGCCGGCTTCGCCAAGTCCCGCGACCACGCCCGTCAGCTGGTGCGTCACGGACACATCGCCGTGAACGGCACGAAGACCGACATTCCGTCGGCCCGCGTCGCCGTGAACGACGTCATCGAGGTCCGCCAGAAGTCCAAGGCCCTGACCCCCTTCCAGGTGGCCCAGGCCGAGGCCGGCGAGCGCACCGTCCCGGCATGGCTCGAAGCCGTGCCGTCGACGCTGCGGATCCTCGTGCACTCCCTGCCCGAGCGCCAGGTGATCGACACCCAGGTGCAGGAGCAGCTGATCGTCGAGCTCTACTCCAAGTAGGAGAGCTCACGGGTCCGGGCGGTACGGCTCTTTCGGGTCGTGCCGCCCGTACCCTTGTCAGTACCTGGGGGCGTCAAATAGTGGGCGCCCACGACTGAAGGACCACAGCATGCTTATCGCTCAGCGTCCGTCGCTGACCGAAGAGGTCGTCGACGAGTTCCGCTCCCGGTTCGTGATCGAGCCGCTGGAGCCGGGCTTCGGCTACACCCTCGGTAACTCTCTCCGCCGCACGCTCCTCTCCTCGATCCCCGGCGCTGCTGTCACCAGCATCCGGATCGACGGTGTCCTGCACGAGTTCACCACCGTGCCGGGCGTCAAGGAGGACGTCACCGACCTCATCCTCAACATCAAGCAGCTGGTCGTCTCCTCGGAGCACGACGAGCCGGTCGTGATGTACCTGCGCAAGCAGGGTCCCGGCCTGGTCACCGCTGCTGACATCGCCCCGCCGGCCGGTGTCGAGGTCCACAACCCGGACCTGGTCCTCGCCACCCTGAACGGCAAGGGCAAGCTGGAGATGGAGCTGACCGTCGAGCGCGGTCGCGGCTACGTCTCCGCCGTCCAGAACAAGCAGGCGGGCCAGGAGATCGGCCGTATCCCGGTCGACTCCATCTACTCGCCGGTGCTCAAGGTCACGTACAAGGTCGAGGCGACCCGTGTCGAGCAGCGCACCGACTTCGACAAGCTGATCGTCGACGTCGAGACCAAGCAGGCCATGCGTCCGCGTGACGCCATGGCGTCGGCCGGTAAGACCCTGGTCGAGCTGTTCGGTCTGGCCCGCGAGCTCAACATCGACGCCGAGGGCATCGACATGGGCCCGTCGCCGACGGACGCCGCGCTCGCTGCCGATCTGGCGCTGCCGATCGAGGAGCTGGAGCTCACGGTCCGCTCGTACAACTGCCTCAAGCGTGAGGGCATCCACTCCGTGGGTGAGCTCGTGGCGCGCTCGGAGGCCGACCTGCTCGACATCCGCAACTTCGGTGCGAAGTCGATCGACGAGGTCAAGGCGAAGCTGGCCGGTATGGGCCTGGCGCTCAAGGACAGCCCGCCCGGATTCGACCCGACCGCTGCCGCCGACGCCTTCGGCGCCGACGACGACGCGGACGCGGGCTTCGTCGAGACCGAGCAGTACTAGTACGCCTCCGGCCGGGGCGCCTGATTTTTTCGGGCGCCCCGGACCGGGGTGAGGGTTTTGTCCTCAATCTCCCCCATAGCCTCAAGGGCATGGGGGGACCCCCTCGACGGGCTTGATTTTCGGCCTGAGGTGAGGGCTTTGTCCTCAATCGCCGGACGGGCTTGATTTCGGCCGATGACTGATCTCATCGGCCGGGTTGGTGTCCGGATGGCCCATGATCTTCCGTGAGGCGGCCGCTTCACGGGAACTGACACCGGTACCTGATACGGCCGGTGCAGCACACAAGGAGAAACACCATGCCGCGTCCCGCAAAGGGTGCCCGTCTGGGCGGCAGCGCCGCGCACGAGCGTCTGCTTCTCGCGAACCTCGCGAAGTCGCTGTTCGAGCACGGCCGCATCACGACGACCGAGGCCAAGGCCCGCCGCCTGCGTCCGGTCGCCGAGCGTCTGATCACCAAGGCGAAGAAGGGCGACATCCACAACCGTCGCCTCGTTCTGCAGACGATCACGGACAAGAGCATCGTGCACACGCTCTTCACCGAGATCGCCCCGCGCTACGAGAACCGCCCCGGTGGTTACACGCGCATCACCAAGATCGGCAACCGTCGTGGCGACAACGCCCCGATGGCCGTCATCGAGCTGGTCGAGGCGCTGACCGTGGCGCAGCAGGCCACCGGTGAGGCCGAGGCCGCGACGAAGCGTGCGGTCAAGGAGGACTCCCTCAAGAAGGACGAGTCCGCCGAGGTCGTCGAGGACGCCAAGCCGGCCGAGGCCGACGCGGAGTCCAAGGACGCCTGAGCGTTCTGAGACCACTGGACGGGCCCGCATCACCCTTCGGGGCGGTGCGGGCCCGTTCCGTACGTTCAGGCTTGAGAGGATCGTTGGGTGAGTGACGAAGTAGAGCCCGGTTTCGTACGGGTGCGGCTGGACCTGGCGTACGACGGCAAGGACTTCTCCGGCTGGGCGAAGCAGACGGCGCGGCGCACGGTGCAGGGGGAGATCGAGGACGCGCTGCGTACCGTGACGCGGTCCGAGCGGACGTACGACCTGACGGTCGCCGGGCGCACCGATGCCGGGGTGCATGCCCGCGGTCAGGTCGCGCATGTCGATCTGCCGGACGGGGTGTGGGCCGAGCACGGCGCGCTGCTGCTGCGTCGGATGGCCGGCCGGATGGCCCCCGATGTACGGATCTGGCGGGTGGCCGAGGCTCCGGCGGGGTTCAACGCGCGTTTCTCGGCGCTGTGGCGGCGGTACGCGTACCGGATCTCGGACCGGCCCGGCGGTGCGGATCCCCTGACTCGCGGGCATGTGCTCTGGCACGACCGGCCGTTGGACGTGGACGCGATGAACGCGGCCGCGGCCAGGATGGTCGGGGAGCACGATTTCGCCGCGTACTGCAAGAAGCGCGAGGGTGCGACCACCATCCGTACGCTGCAGAAGCTGAGGTGGGTACGGGACGAGGCGTCCGGAGTCATCACGGGGACCGTGCAGGCCGATGCCTTCTGCCACAACATGGTGCGCGCGCTGGTCGGCGCCATGCTGTTCGTGGGGGACGGACGCCGCCCCGACCCGTGGCCGGCCCAGGTGCTGGCGGCGGGGGTGCGGAACCCGGGGGTGCACGTGGTGCGGCCGCACGGACTGACGCTGGAGGAAGTCGCCTACCCGGCCGACGAGTTGCTCGCCGCGCGCAACAAGGAGGCCCGCAACATGCGGACGCTGCCGGGGGGCGGCTGCTGCTGAGAGCCTGTGCCGTCCGCTACCGCCGGACCGCCTCGATGCGCGTCGCCGCCGTTCCTCGGCCCTGCCGGTGACGTTCCGGTGCGGCAACGCGTCCGAGCGAGGCCGGGGCGCGGCGGATGAGGGTGCGGGCGGTCCTGGTGAGGTGGGGCTGGTCGGCGAAGCCCGCGGCGGCTGCCACCGATTCCTGGGGCCGTGTCAGCTGGTGGGCGCGGTCGCCGCCGCCGAGGCCTGGACCTCGCCACGGTGGTGGATCTGACGGAACGTGAAGTTCGTCAGGTCGTTGCCGACCGCGAAGACGTTCTTGTCGGCCTTGGTGACGTTCGTGCCGTTCGTGAAGCCCCCGATGGTGAAGTAGGCGTAGCGGCCGTACGAGTTGGCGGTGCGGCGGCAGATGGAACCGCCGCGGCAGAACGTCGGCACGCCCGCGCCGCTCAGCGACGCCAGGCCGCCGGACGCCTGCTGCGCCGCCTTCTTGGCCTGCGCCTCCGTCTCGAAGACCGCGACGCCGACGGTGACGGCGACCCCCGCCCTGCTGTACGTGGCGCGGATGACCTGGTCGCAGCCGTTGTTCGTGAGGACCGAGCCGAGCGCGCCCTGGGTGGTCGCGGCGCAGTTCGTCGTGCGGTGCGTGGCGCCCTTGGCGTAGACGCGGTCGCCCATCGTCAGCTTTCTGCCGGGGTAGAAGGAGTCGATGGAGATCGGCGCCCTGTCCTTCTTCACATCGGATATGTAGTCCTTCGGGTCCGGCGGGGGCGGAGGCGCCACCGTGGAGAAGGACGGCTCGGGCTCCGCCGAGTCGGTCGGCAGATCGGCGGGGCCCGGCAACTGGCTCGCGTTCCTGCCCGAGCCGGTGGAGCCGCCGTTGTCGTTGGCCGAGATGACGGCTGTGGCGACGATCGCCGCTGTCGCGGCGGTGGCGAGGGCGCCGCCGCCGATCATCAGCCATTTCTTGCGACGGCTCCGCGCGGCGGATTCATCGGCCAGCGCTGCCCAGTCCGGAGTGTGATCGCCTCCGGGCCCCCAGGAGGGCCCCCCTTGCCCAAAGCTCATGCGGCGAATCCTAGAGGAGGCGTAAACCGGTTGGGCCAGGGCTTCGCGGGCCGTGACAATGCTGTGCATGGGACATCTTGAAGCAGGCCATCTCGAGTACTACCTACCGGACGGGCGGGTGCTGCTCGGCGATGCTTCGTTCCGGGTCGCGGACGGGGCCGTCGTCGCCCTCGTGGGGGCGAACGGCGCCGGGAAGACGACGCTGCTGCGGCTGCTGTCCGGGGAGATCCAGCCGCACGGCGGCACGGTGTCGGTGAGCGGCGGACTCGGCGTGATGCCGCAGTTCGTGGGCTCGGTGCGGGACGACCGTACGGTCCGGGACCTCCTCGTCTCCGTCGCCCAGCCGCGCATCCGGGAGGCGGCGCAGGCCGTCGACAAGGCCGAGGAGCTGATTCTCACCGTCGACGACGAGGCCGCGCAGATGACGTACGCGCAGGCCCTCAGCGACTGGGCGGAGGCCCGCGGGTACGAGGCCGAGACGGTCTGGGACATGTGCACCATGGCCGCGCTCGGGGTCCCGTACGAGAAGGCGCAGTGGCGTGAGGTCCGCACGCTCAGTGGTGGTGAGCAGAAGCGGCTCGTGCTCGAAGCGCTGCTGCGCGGGCCGGACGAGGTGCTGCTGCTCGACGAGCCGGACAACTATCTCGACGTGCCCGGCAAGCGGTGGCTGGAGGGGAAGCTCAAGGAGACCCGTAAGACGGTCCTCTTCGTCTCGCACGACCGGGAGCTGCTGTCCCGGGCCGCCGAGAAGATCGTGAGTGTGGAGCCCGGTCCGGCGGGCAGCGACGTGTGGGTGCACGGCGGCGGTTTCGACACGTACCACGAGGCCCGCAAGGACCGGTTCGCCCGGTTCGAGGAGCTGAAGCGACGCTGGGACGAGAAGCACGCCCAGCTGAAGAAGCTGGTGCTCAGCCTTCGGCAGGCGGCGTCCATCAGCCACGAGCTGGCCTCGCGCTACCAGGCGGCGCAGACCCGGCTGCGGAAGTTCGAGGAGGCCGGGCCCCCGCCGGAGCCGCCGCGCGAGCAGGACATCAAGATGCGGCTGCGCGGTGGCCGCACCGGGGTGCGGGCGGTGACCTGCAAGGGGCTGGAGCTGACCGGGCTGATGAAGCCGTTCGACCTGGAGATCTACTACGGGGAACGGGTGGCCGTCCTCGGCTCGAACGGCTCGGGCAAGTCGCACTTCCTGCGGCTGCTGGCCGGGGAACCGGTCGCGCACACGGGGGAGTGGAAGCTCGGTGCGCGGGTCGTGCCCGGGCATTTCGCGCAGACGCACGCCCATCCGGAGCTGATGGGTCGCACGCTCGTCGAGATTCTGTGGACGGAGCATGCGAAGGACCGGGGCGGGGCGATGTCCGTACTGCGCCGGTACGAACTGGAGCGGCAGGGCGACCAGCCCTTCGAGAAGCTGTCCGGCGGGCAGCAGGCACGGTTCCAGATCCTGCTGCTGGAGCTGGCGGGAACCACGGCGCTGCTGCTGGACGAGCCGACGGACAACCTGGACCTGGAGTCGGCGGAGGCGCTGCAGGACGGGCTCGAGGTGTACGACGGGACCGTGGTGACCGTCACGCACGACCGGTGGTTCGCGAAGTCCTTCGACCGGTACCTGGTGTTCGGGTCGGACGGGGTGGTGCGGGAGACGGCGGAGCCGGTGTGGGACGAGCGGCGGGTGGAGCGGGCGCGGTAGAGGATGAAGGGGCGGGTGTGATGCGGGGTTCCGCCCCCCCAGGCCCCCGCTTTTCAAGCCGGACGGGCTGGATCCGGCGCCGGGAGAGGCCGGATCCGGCGGCCGGACGGGCTGGATCCGGCGCCTGTCCGGACGCCGATCGGCGCCCTGACAGGCGGGGTCTGCGGCGCGTTTTGACCCGCGTGGGGGAGCGACGGTATTCTTCTGGTTTGTTATGCGTATTGGCTTGGTCGTTCTCACGCGAGGGGCCCTTACGCCGGTCCACCGGGCCGATGACCAGCGGCAGGCACTCGGGTTGCGTCCCCGTAGCGCCGCCAAGGTTGGTTCGATCGTCCGGGTGGCCTTGTCAGGACTCACTCACTGAAGAAGCGAAGGCTACGACCGTGCGTACGTACAGCCCCAAGCCCGGCGATGTGACGCGCCAGTGGCACATCATTGACGCGCAGGACATCGTCCTGGGTCGTCTGGCCACCACGGCTGCGAACCTCCTCCGAGGCAAGCACAAGGCGATTTACGCCCCCCACATGGACATGGGCGACTTCGTCATCATCATCAACGCCGAGAAGGTTCACCTCTCCGGCAACAAGAAGACCCAGAAGATGGCGTACCGCCACTCCGGGTTCCCGGGTGGTCTGCGCTCCGTGCGTTACGACGAGCTCCTCTCCAAGAACCCGGAGAAGGCTGTCGAGAAGGCCATCAAGGGCATGATCCCCAAGAACACCCTGGGCCGTCAGATGCTCTCGAAGCTCAAGGTCTACGCGGGCGACCAGCACCCGCACGCTGCGCAGCAGCCGGTCCCGTTCGAGATCACCCAGGTCGCGCAGTAGTTCCGGCCTCCCCCTAAGACGTAAAGAAAGATCTGAGGAGAATCGTGGCCGAGACCACTGTTGAGAACCCCATCGAGGGCACCGAGGGCGAAGAGGTCTTCGCCGAGGTGACCACCTTCGAATCCGAGGTTCCCGTCGAGGGCGAGTACACCAGCGAGTCGCTGGCGTCCCGCTTCGGCGAGCCGCAGCCTGCCGCCGGCCTTGGCCGTCGCAAGAACGCCATTGCCCGCGTCCGGATCGTTCCGGGCACCGGCAAGTGGAAGATCAACGGTCGCACCCTTGAGGACTACTTCCCCAACAAGGTGCACCAGCAGGAAGTCAACGAGCCCTTCAAGGTGCTCGAGCTCGACAACCGCTACGACGTCATCGCCCGCATCTCGGGTGGCGGCGTCTCGGGTCAGGCCGGTGCCCTGCGCCTCGGTGTCGCCCGTGCGCTGAACGAGGCGGACGTGGACAACAACCGCGCCCCGCTGAAGAAGGCCGGCTTCCTCTCCCGCGACGACCGTGCGGTCGAGCGCAAGAAGGCCGGTCTCAAGAAGGCCCGTAAGGCTCCGCAGTACAGCAAGCGCTAATCCGCCTGCTCACCCGCTGTACACGTTCGCCCCGGAGGCACTCCTGTGCCCCCGGGGCGTTCGTTTATTGGCACCCACAGGCGTATAACGGCATCAGACGTTCATAGGCCCGCCATGCTTGGCATGGCTCTTTGTTGCCTTGCGTCGTCCTGGGTCATGCCTGTCATGACTTGTTTTGTTTTCGCAGTTCGGTTTCGGAGCATCTTCGGAGGACACCAGTGGGACGACTCTTCGGCACGGACGGTGTGCGCGGCGTCGCCAATGCGGACCTGACGGCCGAGCTCGCGCTCGGTCTGTCGGTCGCTGCGGCGCATGTGCTCGCCGAGACGGGCACCCTTGAGGGGCATCGGCCGACCGCGGTGGTGGGCCGTGACCCCCGCGCGTCCGGAGAGTTCCTGGAGGCCGCCGTGGTGGCCGGTCTGGCGAGCGCGGGCGTGGACGTCCTGCGCGTCGGTGTGCTGCCCACCCCCGCGGTGGCGTACCTCACCGGCGCGCTGGGCGCCGACCTCGGCGTGATGCTCTCCGCCAGTCACAACGCCATGCCGGACAACGGGGTCAAGTTCATCGCCCGCGGTGGTCACAAGCTCTCCGACGAGCTGGAGGGCCGGATCGAGACGCTCTACGAGCAGCACCGCACCGGTGAGCCGTGGGCGCGTCCGACCGGTGCCGGTGTGGGACGGGTCACGGATTACACCGAGGGCTTCGACCGGTACGTGGCCCACCTCGTCGCGGTCCTGCCGAACCGGCTCGACGGGCTGAAGGTCGTCCTCGACGAGGCGCACGGCGCGGCCGCCCGGGTCTCGCCCGAGGCATTCGCCCGGGCCGGCGCCGAGGTCGTCACCATCGGGGCCGATCCGAACGGCCTGAACATCAACGACGGCTGCGGCTCCACCCACCTGGAACTGCTGAAGGCCGCCGTCGTCGAGCACGGCGCCGACTTCGGCATCGCGCACGACGGCGACGCCGACCGCTGCCTCGCCGTGGACGCCTCGGGCGAGGAGGTCGACGGCGACCAGATCCTGGCCGTGCTGGCCCTCGCCATGCGCGAGGCCGGGCAGCTGCGCAAGGACACCGTGGTCGGCACGGTCATGTCCAACCTCGGCTTCAAGATCGCCATGGAGCGGGAGGGCATCCACCTTGTCCAGACCGCCGTCGGAGACCGATACGTCCTGGAGTCGATGAAGGCGGAGGGCTACGCGCTGGGCGGCGAGCAGTCCGGCCATGTCATCGTCCTCGACCACGCCACGACCGGTGACGGCACACTGACCGGCCTGCTGCTGGCGGCCCGGGTCGTCGCCACCGGCCGTACGCTCGCCGACCTGGCCGGTGTCATGCAGCGGCTCCCGCAGATCCTGGTCAACGTCCGGGACGTCGACAAGTTCCGGGTCGCCACCTCCCCGGAGCTGGCCGCCGCGGTCGAGGAGGCCGAGCGCGAGCTGGGCGACACCGGGCGGGTACTGCTGCGCCAGTCGGGCACCGAGCCGCTGGTACGGGTCATGGTCGAGGCGGCCGACATCGATCAGGCACGGTCGGTGGCCGGGCGGCTGGCCGACGTGGTGAAGTCCGCCCTCGGGTGACCTTCGCCGCACGAGGGTCAGGTGCCGCCCGGTGTTCCTCCTGGAGGGGCGCCGGGCGGCGCCGTGTGCGGCTGGTGCCGGGCGACAGCCGAAGGACCGTCGCCGGCCCCGGGCCGTCGCGTCAGGCAGCCCGGATCCGACGCCGGTGCATCGCCCACAGCGCCTTCTGGACCAGCAGTGTCAGCGTGCCCGCGAGCACGATCCCGCCGAGGTTCGCCATCAGCTGGCCCACCGAACCCCACGTCTGGGAAAGGTCCTGGTAGCTGAAGGCCACCGCCGCGTTGGCGGCCGCGGGCACCGTCGTCACCGAGATCGCGACGCCGATCAGCGCCCCCGACTTCGCCGAGGTGAGGGAGAGCGTCCCGCCGATACCCGCCAGGAACGCCACCACGAACGACATCCAGTCCGGCTGCCAGATGAACGCCGTATTGGGCCGCTTCGCCTCGATCATCGCCTCCGTGAACAGCCCGAGGCTGTTCATCATCCAGGCGAACCCGGCCGTCAGCACCATCGCTACGGCGAACCCGCCGACCAGCGCCCACAGCGACCGCCACACCAGCCGCGGGGCGCGCTGCACCAGCGCCGTGGAAATGCCGGCCAGTGGCCCGAACTCCGGACCCACCGCCATCGCGCCCACGATCAGGATCGCGTTGTCCAGCATCACACCGCAGGCCGCGAGCATCGTGGCGATCGTGAGGAACGCCAGGTAGGTGACGCTGAACGTCGACTCCTCGTGGGTGACGTCCGCCAGCTCCTCCCACAGCACCGCGTCCGCGCCCTCGCCCGGCGCCTCCTCCTCGGCCCGGTCGGCATGGGCGGAGAGCGCCAGGTCCGTTTCCTCGACGCTGATCGAGCCGGACTCGTCGATGCCGAGCTCGCGCAGCGATGCGATCAGCTCGTCGCCCGCCTCGCGCGCCACGTCGCACGTCACGACATCGCCCGCGGGGTCGAGGGCGACACCGGGCATGACCACCAGATGCGTGGCGCCGACGGTGTGCTGCACGACGTGCACCACCTCGTCCGTGCGGTCGTGAGGGACGATCAGGCGCAGATGCAGCACGCGGATACTCCCGGGGAAGCTCGGGGGACTCAGAGTTTGCGCAGCGAGAGACGCTGGACCTTGTGGTCCGGGCCCTTGCGCAGCACCAGGGTGGCACGGCCGCGTGTGGGTGCCACATTTTCCAGCAGATTGGGCTTGTTGATGGTCCGCCACATGGTGCGGGCGTACTCCATGGCCTCCTCCTCGGAGACCTGGGTGTACTTGCGGAAGTACGAGAACGGGTTCTGGAAGGCCGTCTCGCGCAGCTGGCGGAAACGGTTGAGATACCAGGTCTCGATGTCCTCGGCCCGCGCGTCCACGTACACACTGAAGTCGAAGTAGTCGGCGAGCCCGACCCTGGTGCGGCCGTCCTTGCCGGGGAGCGCGGGCTGCAGCACGTTGAGGCCCTCGACGATCAGGATGTCGGGGCGGCGTACGGTGAGCCGCTCGCCCGGCACGATGTCGTAGATCAGGTGCGAGTAGACGGGCGCCGTCACCTCGTCCTTGCCGGCCTTGATGTCGGCGACGAAACGGGTCAGGGCGCGCCGGTCGTACGACTCGGGGAACCCCTTGCGCGACATCAGCCCGCGCGCCCGGAGCTCCTTCATCGGCAGCAGGAACCCGTCCGTGGTGACGAGCTCCACCCGGGGGTGCTCGGGCCAGCGGGCGAGCAGCGCCTGGAGGATACGGGCACTGGTGGACTTGCCGACGGCGACACTGCCGGCGACGCCGATGACGAACGGGGTGCCCCGCTGCTCGCCATGGCCGTTGCCCGCGTCCCCGAGGAAGGTGTTCAGGGCGCCGCGCAGGCCGGAGGTGGCCTGGACGTAGAGGTTGAGGAGGCGGGAGAGCGGCAGGTAGACGTCGCGCACCTCGTCGAGGTCGATGACGTCCCCGAGCCCGCGCAGCTGCTCCACCTCGTCGGCGGTCAGCGGCAGCGGCGTCTTGTCGCGCAGGGCGCTCCACTCGGCGCGCGACAGGTCGACGTACGGCGTCGAAGCGGGCTCGGCGCGTCGGTGGGTGCTCCGTGGCGGCGAAGTGATCACGGTTTCATTGTTGCGGGAGTTTTGACGCAGTGGGGGGTGGGGTCGGTCACGTGGAAGGGCTGCGGGCCGGTGTCCGCGCCCTGCGGCGGACACCGGCCCGTTGCGTACCACTCTGTGGCCAGGACTTCTGGCCCTTGGCGTCGACGACGGCGGGCTCGTGGCATCGGAGCCCACTCGTGGCGCCTTCGACCGGGCTTCCTCAGACCCCGACCTTCGCCGCCAGATCCCGTCGGGCCCGGGCCGCGGCGCCGACCGGTACGGCGTCGGCCCCCAGGGCGGCCCTGACCAGCCGGACCGGGTGGCCGCTGACCGGCGGGTCGGCGGCCAGCGACGCCAGGATGAGGGGTTCCAGCAGGGGCCAGGCACGGCTGACCCCGCCGCCGACCACCACCGTGGTGATGTCCACGACGCCGGCCGTCATCACGATCGCCCGGGCGATCCCGGCACCGGCGGCCCGGTACACCGCGAGGGCGTCCTGGTCACCGTGGTCGGCGGCCCGCGCGACCTCGCGGGCGGTCAGCCGGCGGCCGGTGCGGTCCGCGTAACGGGCGCCGATGGAACGGCCGGAGGCCAGGGTCTCCAGATGGCCCCGGCCGCCGCACGAGCAGAGCAGATCACCGAAGCCGGGGATGTGCCCGATCTCGCCGGCCGCGCCGTGCGGCCCGGCGAACAGCGCGCCGCCGGTCCACAGCGCGCCGCCGACCCCGGTGCCCAGGGTCATCCCGAGGACATCCGACTCGCCGCGCACGGCGCCGCCGGACACCTCCCCGTAGAGGAAGGCGTTGACGTCGTTGTCCAGGAAGACCGGGACACCCAGCGCCTCCTCGACGGCGTCCGTCACCGCGAAGCCGGCCCAGCCGGTGAAGGAGTCGCTGGCCACCAGGATGCGGCCGGTGACGGAGTCCACCAGGCCGGCTGCGCCGACCCCGCTGCCGACGAGGCGGCCGGGGGTGCGCTCCAGCAGCGGGGCCAGCGCGCCCAGGGCCGCGCCGATCATGGCCTGGCCGCCGTCGGCTGCCGGGGTCGCCACCTCGGCGCGGTCCAGCACGGCCAGGTCCTCGTCGCAGAGCACCACCTGGGTGGTGGTGCCGCCGATGTCCACTCCGGCGAAGAGCGTACGGTCATGGGTGCTCACCCCTGGGCCTCCGTCCGGCCGGCCGCAAGGGTGGCCAGGCGTTCGGCTCTGCGGCCGCGCTGGATCACCGGGTCGGGCACCGGCACGGCGGCCAGCAGTCGGCGGGTGTAGTCGGTCTCCGGGTGCAGCAGGGTCGCGCCGGTGGCGCCCTGCTCCTCGACCCGGCCGGCCCGCATCACCACGACGCGCTGGGCGAAGTGCTGTACGACGGCCAGGTCGTGGGAGACGAAGAGACAGGCGAAGCCCAGCTCGTCCTGGAGGTCGGAGATCACTTCGAGCACCGCCTCCTGCACGCTCACGTCGAGCGCGCTGGTGGGCTCGTCGGCGACCAGCAGCCGGGGCTCCAGGACCAGGGCGCGGGCCAGGCTGACCCGCTGGCGCTGACCGCCGGACAGCTCCCGGGGGGCGCGCCGGGCGAGTTCACGCGGCAGCCGGACCCGGTCGAGGACGGCGGCGACCTTGCTCTGGCGGTCCTTGGCGGAGAGCTCGCGGCGGTGCACCCTGAGCGGCTCGGCGATGCACTCGCCGACTGTCATCCGGGCGTCCAGCGAGGCCACCGGGTCCTGGAGGACCACGCCGATACCGGCCCGCAGCGCCCGGCGGGCCCGGGACCGGGTGCCGGCCAGGTCGGTGCCGAACAGCGAGACGGTGCCGGAAGTCGGCGGGATCAGACCGAGCGCGACCCGGGACGCGGTGGACTTGCCGGAGCCCGACTCGCCCACCAGGCCCAGGGTCTCCCCGGCGTGGACGGCGAGCGAGACCCCGTCCAGAGCCCGCACGGCGCCCTTGCCACGGCCGAACACCACGGAGATGTCGCGGAGTTCGACCACTGGCTCGGTGTCCGGACGGGTGGCTGCGGCCGCCGCCGGCCGGCCCGCCTCGGCGACCGACAGCCGGGGCACCGCGGCCAGCAGCCGCTTGGTGTAGTCGTGGGACGGGCGGAGCAGCACGTCCTCGACCGGTCCGGTCTCCACGATCTCGCCGTGGTACATCACGGCGACCCGGTCGGCGAAGTCCGCGACCACGCCCATGTTGTGGGTGACCAGCAGGACGCCGGTGCCGGTCTCGACGGCGAGCCGGCGCAGCAGGTCGAGGATCTCGGCCTGCACCGTGACGTCCAGCGCGGTGGTCGGCTCGTCGGCGATCAGCAGGGCGGGCTCGTTGGCGATGGCCATGGCGATGACCACCCGCTGGCGCTGTCCGCCGGAGAGCTGGAAGGGGTAGGCAGTGGCCCGCCTCTCCGGCTCGGGGATGCCGACCTTGCGGAGGAGTTCGACGGCCTCGGCGGCGGCGTCCTTGGCGGACACCTCGCGGTGGTTGCGGATCACCTCGGCGATCTGCTTGCCGATCCGGGTCAGCGGGTCCAGCGCGGTCGCCGGCTCCTGGAACACCATGGAGACGGTCCGGCCGCGCAGCGCCGCCAGGTCGGCCTCATGGGCACCGACCACCTGGGTGCCGGCGATGGTGGCGCGGCCGGTGGCACGGGCGTTGCCGGCCAGCAGGCCCATCGCGGCCAGCGCGATGGTGGACTTGCCGGAGCCCGACTCGCCGACCAGGGCGAGCGTCTCGCCGGGTCTGACGTGCAGGGAGACGCCCCGCACGGCCGGCACCTCGCCGGTCTCGGTGGTGAAGATGACGCCGAGGTCGTCGAGTTCGAGAATCGGCCCGGCCGGCGGGGCGGCGGAGCGCTGGGTGGCGGTCATCCGCGTCCCCTCACGTCGAATGCGTCGCGGAGTCCGTCCCCGATCGCGTTGAACGCCCAGACCACCAGGATGATGGCCAGGCCCGGCGGCAGGATGAGCCACCAGTAGCCGGAGTAGGCGGCGGTGAGACCGGCCGAGAGCATGCCGCCCCAGTCGGTGGCCGGCGGCTGGACGCCCAGGCCCAGGTAGGAGACGTAGGCGACCAGCAGGATGGCGTCGGCGATCTGGAAGGTGGTCGCGACGATGACGGTCGAGACCGAGTTCGGCAGGATGTGCCGGGTGATCGCCCGGGAATGCGTCCCGCCGATGGCCCGCAGGGTCAGCACGTAGTCGCGGTTCTTCAGGGTCAGCGTCTCGGCCCTGATCAGCCGGGACGGCACCAGCCAGGAGACGAAGCCCAGGATGACGATCAGCCCGGTCAGGCCCGGGGTGGTGATGGCCGAGACCACCAGCAGGA
Organism: Streptomyces sp. NPDC048496; assembly: GCF_043200055.1. NCBI lineage: Bacteria > Bacillati > Actinomycetota > Actinomycetes > Kitasatosporales > Streptomycetaceae > Streptomyces > Streptomyces sp. NPDC048496. The sequence goes on from NZ_JBICXB010000003.1 coordinate 65,467, forward strand.
TGAAGAGCGCCGGGATGGCGATCCCCGCGTCCACGATCCGCATCATGACCGCGTCGATCCAGCCGCCCGCATAGCCGGCGGCGGCGCCCCACAGGGTGCCGATCACGGTGGCCAGGATGCCCGCCGCGAGGCCGACGATCAGCGACACCTTGCCGCCGTACATCAGCCGGCCCAGCTCGTCGTGGCCGACCGCGTCGGTGCCGAGCCAGTGCGAACCGCTGGGGGCGAGGTTGACCTGCTGGAGCATCGTGTGGGTCTGGTCGGTGGAGTACACCAGCGGACCGACGAAGCAGAACAGGAAGAAGAAGACCACGACGCCGAGCCCGACCACGGCGAGCCGGTTGCGCAGAAAGCGCCGGACGGCGAGCCGGGAGCCGGAGACCGCACCGGCGGCGGTGGCCGTGCCGGGCGCCTGACCCGACTGGATGACGGCGCTCATGCCCGGCCTGCCTTCACTCGGGGGTCGATGATCCGCTGGACGATGTCGGCGAGCAGCGTGCCGACCACTGTGGCGATCGCGATGACCAGCACACAGCCCAGCAGCACCGGGTAGTCGGAGGACTGCGCGGCGGTCCAGAAGAGCAGGCCCATGCCGGGGTAGTTGAAGAGCTGTTCGACCACCAGGGCGCCGCCGAACAGCACCGGCACGTAGTAGCCGAGCATGGCGATCACCGGCGTCAGCGAGTTGCGGAACACATGCCGCCACAGGATGGAGCGGGAGCGGGAGCCACCGGCCCGCGCCGTCCTGACGTAGTCCTCGGAGAGGTTCTCCAGGGTGGCCGCCCGCATGTAGCGGCTGAACACCGCGATCATCGAGGCGGCACCGGCGATGACCGGCAGCACCAGCGCCTGCGGGTCGGAGAGCACCTGGGCGAGCGTGTCCCCCTGCGGGGCCTGGGACGGGAACCACGGCAGCACCTGACTGAACACCAGCACCAGGATCAGCCCGAGGAAGTACACGGGTGTGGAGTAGGCGATGAAGCTCAGCGTGGTGATGACGTAGTCGACGGGCTTGTTGCGCCGGACGGCCTGCCACATGCCCAGCGGGATGGCCAGCACGAGGCCGACGATCGCCGACAGGGCGGTGAGGACCAGGGTCTTGGCCAGCCGCTCGGTGATGAGCTGGGAGACCGGCTCATTGAGGGTGTACGAGGTTCCGAGGTCGCCGTGCAGCAGCTGGTTCAGGTAGTAGAAGTACTGCACGGGGAGTGGCTTGTCGAGGCCCTGCTCGTGGTTGAAGGACGTGATCTGCTGCGCCGTGGCCTGCGGGCCGAGGATCCCGCGAGCGGGACCCCCGGGCAGGGCGTGCAGCAGACCGAAGACCACGATCGTCACGATGACGATCACCACGACGGCTTGGAGGACCCGTCTGATCAGGTACGAGGAAGTGCTCATGTGTTTTCCGGTCGCTTCGGCTCAGTGGTACGCACGGTCACCGGCTCGGCTCACTTGGTGGTCCACTTCCACATGGCGGGGTGGAAGTTGGCGAGCGAGTCCTGGGCGAAGCCGCTCAGGCCGTTCTTGACCACGGAGACCTGGTAGTCCGGCTCCGGCAGCCAGATGACCGGGAGGTCCTTGGCCAGGGCGGCGCTGTACTTCTGCACCGCCTCGTTGGAGGAGGAGGTGGTGGTCTGGGTGATCAGCTTGTCCACGGCGGAGTTGGAGTAGCTGCCGAAGTTGGAGCCGCCGCCGGTGGCGAAGAGGGAGTCACCGCTCGGGTAGGCCGGGAAGTACCAGCTGCCCGCGGTGCCGAAGAACGACAGCTGCCACTTGCAGCCGGCCTGGTCGGCCGTGCACTGGCCGGCCTGCGAGAGGACCGAGTTGACCGGGGCGGTCTTGATGGTGAAGTCGATGCCGGTCTTGGCGAACGACGACTGCAGGGCGCTCATCATGTTGTCGGTCACGGTCGAACCGGACTGCGAGAGCACCTGCATCTGGAACTTGGTGCCCTTGTCCACGCCGGCGCCGCACTGGCTGCCGCCGGTGCCCGGGCTGGTGCACACCATGGTGCCGTTCTGCTCGGTCCAGCCGTGGCTGGTCAGCAGCTTCTTCGCCTTGGCGGTGGAGAACGGGTACGGGTTGTTCTTCTGCTCCGACGAGACGAAGGACGAGCTCTGGCCCTGCGGGATGGGGCCGTAGGTGGGGACCGCGGTGCCGTTGAAGACGACCTTGGAGAGGGTGGTCTGGTCCACCGACATCTGGATCGCCTGGCGGGCGTAGAGCTGCTTGAAGACCGCGCCCATGGTGGGGTTGTTGAAGTTGTAGGGCATGTAGGTGATGGCCCAGCCGGACCACGGCTTCACCGCGTAGCCCTTGGAAGCGAAGGACGACTCCTGGCTGAGGTCGGTGGCGTTGATGTAGCCGTAGTCGACCGTGCCTGCCCGGAGCGCGTTCTTCTCGGCGTCCGTGGTGGTGAACGGCAGCAGGTTCACGTTCTTGATGTTGGCCTTGCCGCCGCCGTCGTACTTGGCGTTGGCGGTCAGCTCGACCTTGCCGGCCGTGGAGAACGACTTGATGGTGTACGGGCCGCTGACCGTCTTCCAGAGCGGGTCGGTGGCGTAGCCGGAGATCTTCTTGGCAGCGCCGTTCAGGTACGTCCAGACCTTCTTGGCGCCCGCGGTGGTGCGGTCGAGGTCCGACACGGCGCCCGAGTCACTGGTCTTGTCCCAGACGTGCTGCGGCATCGGGCGGATCATGCTCAACTCGTTGGCGAGCATCCACTGCTGGTTGTACGTCTGGTCGAAAGAGATGGTGAAGTGCGTGTCGTCGACGATCTTCAGCGAGGTCCAGTTGTCAGGCGCCTTGCCCGGGCTGTAGCTGGCCCAGTCGGCCTTGTTGGCCTTGACCAGGTTGAACCAGAACTCCACGTCCCGGGAGGTGATCGGCTTGCCGTCGCTCCAGTGCCGGTCGCCGAGCGTGATCGTGACGCTCTTGCTGTCCTTGGCGAAGTCGGCGGCGGTGGCCAGCGAGTTGTCCTTGTTCCAGCCGACCTCGCCGGTGGAGCCGTCGTACGCGATCAGCGGCTCCCAGACGGACTGGGATATGGAGGAGTTGTTGGTGTTCAGGTGCGCGGCGGTGCCGACCGGGAGGATCCAGTTCGGCGTGAAGTTCGCCGGCAGCGCGTAGTTGATGGTGTCCGACGAGCCGGATGCGGACGACGAGGTGTCGCCGCCGGAACAGCCGGTCAGCAGAGCGCCCGCGGTGACAGCGGCGCCCGCGACGAGGGCCCAGCGGCGGCTGTTCGCCGTGTGAGCAAGGAACATGACTCTCCTCAGAGTGAAAGGACCCGTATCTGTCCCGGGACCGGCACTGCGTTCACGACAGCTAACGACGGACGCGCCGAAGAAACAAACAAGAATTAGTAAAAAGTAAGTTACTGCGCCTCCGAAAAAAGCCTACCCACTCCGATCGCTCCTCTACATTGGGTGCATTTGGGTGGATTGAAAGGGTTTCAGGGATGGCTCTCTTCCTTCGCGAAGCTGTTCCCCTGCGCCAAGCGCGGGCGTATTGTCTTCGCCACACACACCGTTGCGGAAGTTACTTCGTACATGACTGAAATAAGTGCATGGGACCGCAGGGCCACGAAAGGCGCCCCAGCCCTCGCCGCGCGGGTCCTGGAACTCGTCGCATCGGGCCAGGCCTCGTCACGCGCCGAACTCGCCGGACTGCTGGGGGCCGCCGCCTCCACCATCTCGCTCACCGTGGCCCATCTGGTGGAGCGCGGGCTGATCGCCGAGGAGGGCACCCAGTCCTCCACCGGCGGGCGCCCCCGCAAAGCGCTGAGACTGGGAAGCAACGACGAGTTCGCCGTCGCCGCCGACCTCGGCGGCCGGCACGCCCGGATCGGTGTGGTGCTGCCCGGCGGCGGTCTGACCGATGTCTCGACCGTCCCCTTCGTGATCGCCGACGGCCCCGAGGCGGCCCTGCCCCGGCTCGCCGAGACCCTGGAGGCGCTGGCCGAGCAGCGCGGCCGCGGCCGGCTGCGCGGGGTCGGGCTCTCGCTGCCCGGGCCGGTGGACGTCGCGTCGGGCTCGGTCGTCCTGCCGTCCCGGATGCCGGGCTGGAACCGTTTCCCGGTCACCGCCTGGCTCGAGGAACGCTTCGGCGTCCCGGCCGCCGTGGACAACGACGCCAACTGCATGGCGGTCGGCGAGCACACCGTGCGGCCCGCAGGGCACCGGCAGACGATCATGGTGAAGATCGGCTCCGCGATCGGCGCCGGCGTCATCGCCGACGGACGTCTCTACCGAGGTGCCACCGGCGCGGCCGGTGACATCACCCACATCCGGATCGACGGCGGCGCCGACATCCCCTGTTCCTGCGGCAACACCGGCTGCCTGGAAACCGTGGCGTCCGGCGCCGCCCTGGTCCGCATCCTGCGCGAGCGCGGGGCCGACGTCAGCAGCACCGAGGACGTGGCCCGGCTGGCCATCGACGCCGACCCGGAGGCCACCCGCGCGGTCCGCAGGGCCGGCGACCACCTCGGCCAAGTGCTCGCCGCCAACGTCAACTTCTTCAACCCGGACGCCGTCTATCTCGGCGGCATCCTCTCCACCCTGGAGCCGTTCGTCGCCGCCGTGCGCAGCCAGCTTTACGAGAGCTGCCACCCGCTGGTCACCGAACACCTCACCATCGAGCGGGCCAGCCTGGGCGCCGACGCCGGACTGGTCGGCGCCGGGCAGTTCGCCCTGCAGCGCGCCCTGGCCCTCGCCCTGGGCGAGGTCGGCGGCACCGACCAATTCCGCGCCCCGGCGCCCCGCCACGCCTGACACCCCACCCCCTACGAGGAGCCATGCCGCAATCCCGTACCGCCGCAGCCCGCCCGGTCATCGCCATCGCCGGACTCGGCATCGAGTCGTCCACGTTCTCTCCCGCCCGCACCCAGGCCCCCGCCTTCCACCCCTCGCGCGGCGCCGAGGTTCTTGACCGCTACCCCTTCCTGACGCCCGGTGAGGAACTGCGCGAGGCGGCCGACTGGCACGGCGCCCTGGTCGGCAAGTCGCTGCCGGGCGGCACCGTCACCGCCGCCGCCTGGGCCGAGCTGACCGACGAGCTGATCGAGCGGCTCGCCGCGCTGCCCGAGCCGGACGGCCTCTGGTACGACATCCACGGCGCCATGACCGTGGAGGGCATCGACGACGCCGAGGCGGTGCTGCTGGAGCGCATCCGCGCCACCGTCGGCCCCGACGTGATCATCTCCACCTCGATGGACCTGCACGGCAACGTCTCCCGCGAACTCGCCCACGGCAGCGACCTGATCACCTGCTACCGGATGGCCCCGCACGAGGACCACATGGAGACCAAGGAGCGGGCCGTCCGCAACCTGGTGGACCTGCTGGTCTCCGGCGCGCCCCGCCCGGTCAAGGCCTGGGTGCCGGTGCCGGTGCTGCTGGCCGGCGAGCAGACCTCCACCCGGATCGAGCCGGCCAGGAGCGTGTACGCGGCCGTGGACGAGGTCGAGGCCATGGACGGTGTGATCGACGCCGCGATATGGGTCGGCTACGCCTGGGCCGACGAACCGCGCAACCGCGCCGTGGTGGTGGTTACCGGCACCGACCGGGCCGCCGTGTCGGCCGGTTCCGAGCGCCTGGCCCAGGGCTTCTGGAAGGCCCGCGACGACTTCGACTTCGTCGCCCCGACCGGCACCTTCGACGGCATCCTGGACGAGGCCCTGGCCTCCGACCGGCGCCCGTACTTCATCAGCGACACCGGGGACAACCCGACCGCGGGCGGCGCCGGCGACGTGACCTGGGGTCTGACCCGGCTGCTGACCCGCCCGGAGTTCCAGAAGGACGACGGCCCGACCGCCATCTACGCCTCGGTGCCCGGACCGGCTGCCGTCGAGACGGCCGTCGCCGCCGGTGTCGGCGCCACCGTCACGGTCACCGCCGGTGCCGAGGTGGACGACCGGCACGCGGGCCCCGTCACCCTGACCGGTGTGGTGCACGCCATCCGGCACGGCGACCGCGACGCCGAGACCGAGGTCGTCATCCGGGTCGGCAGCGTGTACGCGATCCTCACCAAGCTGCGCAAGCCCTACCACCACGAGCACGACTTCACCGACCTGCGCCTCGACCCGCGCGGCGCCGACATCGTGATCGTGAAGATCGGCTACCTGGAGCCCGAGCTCTTCGACATGTCGGTCGGCTGGAAGATGGCGCTCACCCCCGGCGGTGTGGACCAGGACCTGGTACGCCTGGGCCACCACCGCATCCGCCGCCCGATGTTCCCCTTCGACCGCGAGATGGCCGACCCGGACTTGTCGGCCCGCATCATCCCCGCCTCCGACCAGCCGCTGACCGGGGACGACGAGTGACCGCACGCCCCGCCCTGGAGATCGCCGTCACCTCACCGGCCGGCGCCCGCGTCGCCCGGGAGAACGGTGCCGACCGCGTCGAGCTCTGCGCCGCCCTGGAGCTGGGCGGCCTGACCCCGTCGGCAGCCCTGGTGGAGGCGGTCGCCGGGGCGGGGCTGCCGGTGCAGGTGCTGGTCAGGTGCCGGCCCGGCGACTTCGTCCATGACGCGGAGGAGATCGCGCTGATGGCCGCCGAGGTGCGGTCCGTCATCGCCTCCGGCGCCTCCGGTGTGGTGATCGGCGCGCTGACCGCCGATGGTGCCCTGGACACCGTGGCGGTCGGCCGGCTCGCCGAAGCGGCCCGCGCCTCGGGCCGTCCGGTGGACATCACCCTGCACCGCGCCATCGACCAGTCCGCCGACCCGGTGGCCACCGCCGCATTGCTGCCCTCGCTCGGCCTCACCCGGGTCCTCACCTCGGGCGGCGCCCCCACCGCGGCCGAGGGGCTGGAGACGATCGCCGCGATGGCCGCCTCCGCCCCCGGGGTGCAGGTGATGGCCGGCGGAGGGGTGCGCCCCGCCGACATCCCGGCCCTGACCTCCGCCGGAGCCGCCGCCGTCCACCTCTCCGCCAAGACCAGGGCGCTGCCCCGGCGTGGCGGCGGCTGGGTACCGCTCGGCGCCGGGGGTGCGTCGGCCGAGCAGGACACCCACTTCGTCACGGATCCCGACGTGGTGGCCGAGGCACGGCGGGCGGTGGGGACGGAGGGCTGGTGTCCTGCGCCGGGAGCGCCGGGTTCGGGGCCCACGGCCTGAGCGACCAGCGGATCGCGGAGCTTCGGCGGGGGCGCGGGAGCGGGAAGCGGACCCGGGGCCGCCGCTCGCAGCGGATCGCGGCGACTGCGCAGACGAATGATCCCGGCCGCCCCGCGCCCCTTCTGCGACGATGCCGAGTGAAGTGAGGGGAGGGCGGCCACGAAAGGATCGGGATCGTTATGTGTGGAATCGTCGGGTACGTCGGTGGGCAGTCCGCGCTTGATGTTGTCGTCGCAGGGCTGAAGCGCCTCGAATACCGCGGGTACGACTCCGCGGGTGTCGCCGTTCTCGCGGACGGCGGGCTGGCCTCCATGAAGAAGGCCGGCAAGCTCGTCAATCTGGAGAAGGCGCTGGTCGAACAGCCTCTTCCGGCCGGGACCACCGCGATCGGGCACACCCGGTGGGCCACCCACGGCGGACCCACCGATGCCAACGCCCACCCGCACCTCGACAACGCGGGCCGCGTCGCCGTCGTGCACAACGGAATCATCGAGAACTTCGCCGGGCTGCGCGCCGAACTCGCCGAGCGCGGGCATGATCTGGCGTCCGAGACCGACACCGAGGTCGTCGCCCATCTGCTCGCCGAGGCGTACTCGTCGACCGGTGACCCGGCAGAGGCGATGCGACAGGTCTGCCGGCAGCTCGAAGGGGCGTTCACCCTGGTCGCCGTGCATGCCGACGAGCCGGATGTGGTGGTGGGAGCCCGGCGGAACTCACCGCTCGTGGTCGGAGTGGGGGACGGGGAGGCGTTCCTGGCCTCCGATGTGGCCGCGTTCATCGCGCACACCCGGTCGGCGATCGAGCTGGGGCAGGATCAGGTCGTCGAGCTGCGGCGGGAGTCCGTCACGGTCACCGACTTCGACGGACAGCCCGCCGAGGTCCGTAAGTACCACGTGGACTGGGACGCCTCCGCCGCCGAGAAGGGCGGCTACGACTACTTCATGCTCAAGGAGATCGCCGAGCAGCCGAAGGCCGTGGCCGACACGCTCCTCGGGCGGATCGACCGCTCGGGCTCGCTCCACCTCGACGAGGTGCGCATCGCGCCGAGCGTGCTCCGGGAGGTCGACAAGGTCGTCGTCGTGGCCTGCGGGACCGCCTACCACGCCGGGATGATCGCCAAGTACGCCATCGAGCACTGGACCAGGCTGCCCTGCGAGACGGAGCTCGCCAGCGAGTTCCGGTACCGCGACCCGATCCTCGACCAGCGCACCCTCGTCATCGCGATCTCCCAGTCCGGCGAGACGATGGACACGCTGATGGCGCTTCGGCACGCCCGCGAGCAGGGGGCGAAGGTCCTCGCCATCTGCAATACGAACGGGTCGACCATTCCGCGTGAGTCCGACGCGGTGCTGTACACGCACGCCGGTCCGGAGGTCGCCGTCGCCTCGACCAAGGCGTTCCTGACACAGCTCGTCGCCTGCTACCTCGTCGCCCTGTATCTCGGCCAGACCCGCGGTACGAAGTGGGGCGACGAGATCCGGACCGTCGTCCGGCAGCTCTCCGAGGTCCCCGGGCAGGTCGAACGGGTCCTGGAGACCATGGAGCCGGTGCGCGCGCTGGCCCGTTCGCTCGCGCACAAGAACACCGTCCTCTTCCTGGGGCGCCACGTCGGTTACCCGGTCGCCCTCGAAGGCGCGTTGAAGCTCAAGGAACTCGCCTACATGCACGCCGAGGGCTTCGCCGCCGGCGAGCTCAAGCACGGGCCGATCGCGCTGATCGAGCACGATCTGCCAGTCGTCGTGGTCGTGCCGTCGCCGCGCGGGCGTTCGGTGCTCCACGAAAAGATCGTGTCGAACATCCAGGAGATCCGGGCCCGCGGCGCCCGCACCATCGTCATCGCCGAGGAGGGCGACGAGGCGGTCGTTCCGTACGCCGATCATCTGATCTGGATCCCCGCTGCGCCTACGCTGCTTCAGCCGCTGGTGGCGACCGTGCCCTTGCAGGTCTTCGCCTGCGAACTGGCCACCGCCCGCGGCAACGAGGTGGACCAGCCGCGCAATCTGGCGAAGTCCGTGACAGTCGAGTGAGTCGAAGAATGAGTGAGTGAGCGCGTGATCATCGGGGTCGGGATCGATGTGGCGGAGATCGAACGGTTCGGCGCGGCGCTGGAGCGTACGCCGCATCTGGCTCAGCGGCTCTTCCTGGAGCGGGAGTTGCTGCTGCCCAGCGGTGAGCGGCGCGGTATCGCCTCGCTGGCCGCCAGGTTCGCCGCCAAGGAAGCCGTCGCGAAGGCGCTCGGTGCGCCGGGCGGGCTGCTGTGGACGGACGCCGAGGTGTACGTCGAGGACAGCGGCCGGCCCCGGCTGCGGGTCCGCGGCAGTGTCGCCGCCTGCGCCGCCGAGCGGGGCGTACGGCACTGGCATGTCTCGCTGAGCCATGATGCGGGGGTGGCGTCGGCCGTGGTGATCGCGGAAGGTTGACCGTATGCGAACCGCGTACAGCGTGAAGACCGTACGGGCCGCCGAGCGTGCCCTGATGGCACGGTTGCCGGAGGGGGCCCTGATGCAGCGGGCCGCCGCGGGACTCGCCGTGGCCTGCGGCGATCTGCTGCGGCGCAATGGCCGCGTGTACGGGTCCCGGGTCGTCCTGCTCGTCGGCAGCGGCGACAACGGCGGTGACGCGCTGTACGCGGGCGCCCGGCTGGCCCGGCGCGGCGCGGGCGTCCGCGCGCTGCTGACCTCGCCGGGCCGCGCCCACGAGGGCGGGGTCGCGGCGCTCCGCGCGGCGGGCGGGCTGGCCCAGGACGCGGCGCAGGTGGGCACGGACCGGATCGGCCGTGTTGATCTGGTGGTCGACGGCATCACCGGCATCGGCGGGCGCGGCGGGCTGCGCCCGGACGCGGCCGCGCTGGTGCGCGCCTACGAGGCGACCGGGGCGCCGATTCTCGCCGTCGACCTGCCCAGCGGTGTCGAGGCGGACACCGGGGAGGTACTCGGCGACGCCGTGCGGGCCGATGCGACGGTCACCTTCGGTGCGTACAAGCCGGGGCTGCTCATCGACCCGGCTGCCGACCTGGCGGGCGCGCTGCACCTCGTCGACATCGGGCTCGGCGACGAGCTGCCCGGCGTACCCGATCTGGAGGCGCTGCAGTACGCCGATGTCGCCGCGCTGCTGCCGCTTCCAGGCAGCGAGAGCGACAAGTACCGGCGTGGTGTCGTCGGCATTGTTGCCGGGTCCGCGCGGTATCCGGGAGCGGCGGTGCTCGCCGTCGGCGGGGCGCTGCGGGGCGGTGCGGGCGCGGTGCGGTACGTCGGCCCGGGCGCCGGTGCCGTGATCGCCCGGCACCCGGAGACCCTGGTCCACGCGGGCCCGCCGTCGAAGGCGGGGCGGGTGCAGGCGTGGGTCGTCGGACCCGGGCTCGGGGACGGTACGGACGCCGTCTCGGCGGTCGCCGACGTGCTGGACGCCGAGGTTCCGGTGCTTGTCGACGCGGACGGGCTGCGGCTGCTCGACGTCGCCGTCGTGCGGTCGCGCACCGCGCCGACGGTGCTCACCCCGCACGCCGGGGAGGCCGCCGCGCTGCTCGGCGTCCCGCGCGAGGAGGTCGAGGAGGAGCGGCTCGCCGCCGTCCGGGAGCTCGCCGTCCGCTACCGCTCCACCGTGCTGCTCAAGGGGTCGACGACCCTGGTCGCCGACGGCACCGGTCGCGCTCCCGTCCGGGTCAACCCGACCGGCACACCCTGGCTGGCCACGGCGGGCAGCGGCGACGTCCTCTCCGGGCTGACCGGTTCCCTGCTGGCCGCGGGTCTCGACCCGCGCGACGCCGCCTCCGCCGGTGCCTATCTGCACGGCCTCGCCGCCCGCCGCGCCTCGGACGGCGGCCCGGTCTCCGCCCAGGACGTCGCGGACGCGGTCCCCGCGGCGTGGCGTGACGTGCGGGCCTGAGAGATCCTGGGCACTAGTGCCGTGACTGGCAAAGCTTGCCGGGAGGGGCACCAGACACGGAACCGCGGAGGAGAGCCGGTGAGGAGTGGTCGACAGTGGGCAGCGACTCCGTACGCGTACGCCGGGTGTACGACCCGCAGGAGGACGGTGACGGGACCCGCGTCCTCGTCGACCGGCTCTGGCCCCGCGGCGTCGCCAAGGACCGGGCACGGATCGACCGGTGGCTGAAGGACCTCACTCCGTCGAACGAACTCCGCTCCTGGTACCACGAGGACCGCAGCGGCACCCGGTACGACGACTTCGTGGACCGCTACCGCGCCGAACTCGCCGACCCCTCCCACACGGCGGCGGTGCGGGAGCTGGTCGAGCTGGTCCGCGGGGGCGGCCCGGTGACCCTCGTCACGGCGGTGAAGGACATCCCGCACAGCCATGTCCCGGTCCTCGTCGACCACGTGGAACATGAGCTGCGCCATCGGTGACATCAGCGGCCTTTCGACCGCTGCCGCCACCGATGACGCACCCCGGGCCGCGCCTGCGGATCGGACCGCACCCCGCGAGCCCGGCATGATCCGAAAGAAAGGCCCTGACCGCACCCGGCACCTGAGGGTCCTGGCGTACGCCTCTGAGAGACTGGGCGCGATGAACGAGACAGCGTCCTTGAGAGCCCGAGCCGAGATCGACCTCGCCGCACTGCGCGCCAACGTGCGTGTTCTGCGCGCCCGGGCGGCCGGCGCGCAACTCATGGCCGTCGTCAAATCCGATGCGTACGGGCACGGGGCGGTGCCCTGCGCCAGGGCAGCGCTCGAAGCCGGGGCGACCTGGCTCGGCACCGCGACCCCGCACGAGGCGCTCGCCCTGCGCGCCGCCGGGCTCGGCGGCCGGGTGATGTGCTGGCTGTGGACACCGGGCGGCCCCTGGCGCGAGGCGATCGAGGCCGACATCGATGTGTCGGTCAGCGGCATGTGGGCGCTGCGCGAGGTGGTCGCCGCGGCCCGGGAGGCCGGACGGCCGGCCCGCATCCAGCTCAAGGCCGACACCGGACTGGGGCGCAACGGCTGCCAGCCCGCCGACTGGCCCGAACTGGTCTGTGCCGCCCGCACCGCCGAGGGCGAGGGCACGGTGAAGGTCACCGGCCTCTGGTCGCACTTCGCCTGTGCCGACGAGCCCGGCCATCCGTCGATCGTCGCCCAGCTGGCGGTGTACCGCGACATGGTCGCGCACGCGGAGAAGGCGGGCGTCGAACCCGAGGTGCGGCACATGGCCAATTCCCCGGCGACGCTGACGATCCCCGAGTCGCACTTCGACCTCGTGCGGACCGGCATCGCCATGTACGGCATCTCGCCCAGCCCGGAGCTGGGCACCCCGGCCGATTTCGGGCTGCGCCCCGTGATGACGCTCGCCGCGTCGGTCGCCCTGGTCAAGCAGGTGCCGGCCGGGCACGGCATCAGCTACGGGCACCACTACACGACGTCCGCCGAGACGACACTCGGCCTGATCCCGCTCGGCTACGCGGACGGCATTCCGCGCCACGCCTCCGGGCGCGGCCCGGTCCTGGTCGGCGGCGCCCGGCGGCGGGTCGCGGGCCGGGTGGCCATGGACCAGTTCGTCGTCGATCTCGGCGGGGACACCGTCGAGGTGGGCAGCGACGCGGTGCTCTTCGGCCCGGGGGACCGGGGCGAGCCGAGCGCCGAGGACTGGGCGGAGGCGGCCGGCACGATCGCGTACGAGATCGTCACCCGCATCGGCGGCCGCGTGCCGCGCGTCTATCTGAACGAGATCCCGACCGGTTCTCTCTGATCCGCTCTGTCCTGCACGTCCTGACCTGACCTGACGGACAACGACCGACGAGGAGCACGGCACGGTGAGCGAGATCAGCGCGGGGGACGCGATGGCGTCGGCCGCTTCGGCGGTCGGCTGGCGCCGGGCGGGCATCGCCGGAGCCGCCATAGGCGTGATCGCCGCCGGTGCGGCGGCCGGTGTCGCGGTCGAGCGGATGACCGTCGGCCGGGGCATGCGCAGGCGGGCCAGGCTGGCGCTGGACGCCTCGGGGCCGTACGGCTCGCTGCGCGGCATGCCCGGCCGGGCCGCCGCCGACGACGGCACCGAGCTGTACTACGAGACCGACGAGGTCGAACCCGACGGCGGTACGGGCGCGGGCGCCGGCCCGGGTGCGGGCACCGGGCCCGCCGGTACCGGACCGCGCAGACGCCGGCTCTTCGGCCGCAAGGTCCCCGGGCCCGTCACCGTCGTCTTCAGCCACGGCTACTGCCTCAGTCAGGACTCCTGGCACTTCCAGCGGGCGGCGCTGCGCGGCCTGGTGCGTACCGTGCACTGGGACCAGCGCAGCCACGGCCGGTCCGAGCGCGGCCGGGGCCAGGCGCAGGGCGTGACGGTCGGGATCGACCAGCTCGGCCGCGATCTGAAGGCGGTCATCGACGCGGCGGCCCCCGAGGGGCGGCTGGTACTGGTCGGGCACTCGATGGGCGGCATGACGATCATGGCGCTCGCCGAGCAGTACCCGCAGCTGATCCGGGACCGGGTCGCCGCCGTCGCCTTCGTCGGTACGTCGAGCGGGAAGCTCGGCGAGGTCAGCTTCGGGCTGCCGGTCGCGGGTGTGAACGCCGTGCGGCGGGTGCTGCCCGGCGTGCTGAAGGCGCTCGGCTCGCAGGCGGAGCTGGTGGAGCGGGGGCGGCGGGCGACCGCCGATCTCTTCGCCGGACTCATCAAGCGGTACTCGTTCGGTTCGCGGGACGTGGACCCGGCGGTCGAGCGGTTCGCCGAGCGGCTCATCGAGTCCACACCGATCGACGTGGTCGCGGAGTTCTACCCGGCCTTCACCGAGCACGACAAGAGCACGGCGCTGCCCGCGTTCCGGGACGTGCCGGTGCTGATCCTGGCGGGCGACAAGGACCTGGTGACGCCCAGTTCGCACAGCGAGGCGATCGCCGACCACCTGCCGGACGCGGAGCTTGTCATCGTGCCGGACGGCGGGCATCTGGTGATGCTGGAGCACCCGGAGACGGTGACCGACCGGCTGGCGGACCTGCTGGTACGGATCGGAGCCGTACCGGCAGCGGCTAACGTTGGCGGGCATGGAAGCACCGCACAACAGCCCGGCAGCTGAAACCGCGCACACCCCGGCGGCCATGACCACACAGGCCCAGGTCATCGCCCGTCTCGATGTCACGTCCGCCGAACAGATGCAGGCGCTGGGCCGCCGTCTCGCCGGTCTGCTGCGCCCCGGCGACCTCGTGATGCTCAGCGGCGAGCTCGGTGCCGGGAAGACGACACTGACCCGGGGGCTCGGCGAGGGTCTCGGGGTGCGCGGCGCCGTCACCTCTCCCACCTTTGTGATCGCCCGTGTCCACCCGTCCCTGAGCGGTGGTCCGGCGCTCGTCCATGTCGACGCGTACCGGCTGGGCGGCCTCGACGAGATGGAGGACCTGGACCTCGATGTGTCGCTGCCGGAGTCGGTGGTGGTCGTGGAGTGGGGTGACGGCAAGGTCGAGGAGCTCTCGGACGACCGGCTGCAGGTGCTGATCCACCGCGCGGTCGGCGACACGGACGACGAACGGCGCTCGGTCACGCTGGTCGGGATCGGGGAGCGCTGGTCAGGACTGGGGGCGGCGCTGGAGGCCGGCCGCTGAGAGCACCGACACGTTTCCGACAGGCTGTCGGCATATTGTTGCGCGGGGCGGGCCGGGCGTGGTCACATGGATGCCGAGAGCTGGTTAGGCCTGCCTAACCACGCCTTCCACCGGAGCCCAGGAGGCATCCATGCCGACGCCCGAGCGTGAAGCGGAGCCGCAGCCGCAAGTGACGTCCGCGGTGTCGATGAAGGATCTGCTGGCGGCCTGCGCCGCGGCGACCGCGGTCTCGACGCCGCCGTCGGAGGAACGGCAGGAGAACCAGGAGCGGCACGAGCCCCGGGAGCAGCAGGGGTCCCAGGGGTGCGACGGGGAGCGCGACGCCGCCTGAGGTCTTCCATGTGGACGGGGGGCCGGATCGGGGGGCGGTTCGCCGCGGAGCGGCAGGTGCCGCCGTGGTGCGTGCGGCCGCAAGGCGGCGGAAGAAGCCCACGCGAAGGGCGTCCCCCATGCCTTGAAGACACCTTGAACGCCATGGGGGAGCCGGCGACCGACGACATCGCCGCAGCTGTGCGTGCCGAAACCGCCATGATCCGAACGAGAGGCCCCGGGCCGCACGTCCCCGGTGGCGTTACGGGACGACGACCACCTTGGCGCCGACCGTCGCGAACGCCCACATGGCGTCCCCGTCCGCGCGCTTCATCCGTACCCCGCCGGTCTTCAGCTTCGGGTCCGGGCTCTCCATGGAGCCGTCCTGTGCCGCGCTGAACCCCACGGGCACATCCCCGTCGGCCATTGCGAACCGCACCACGTGCTCGATCAGCACGCCGTCCGAACCCTTGATCGAGCCCGAGCGCGAACCCACCTTGTAGACCCCGGGCCGGGGGCTCAGGGCACTCGGCATGACGGCGAAGGTCCGGGTCACCTTCCCCTGCGCGTTGATCAGCCACACGCGCCGGTCGCCCAGCGCGTACACCACCCGCGCCCCGGTCCCGGTCCCGGATTCGGTGGGAAGCGCGGCCGGACGCTCTTTGTCCTTCGGTTTTTCGTGGCTGACGGCGGGGGCGCTGCTGGACGCCTTGGCCCGGGGGACGGCGACGGAGTCGGGGGCGTTCGCCGATGCCTGGTAGGCCAGGAAACCGATCGCGACGACTGCCGCCGCGGTGAGCCCGGCCACGATTCCCGAGCTGCCCCTTGCCACCGTGCGTGCCCCTTTCGCCGACGTCCGTATGTCGTACAAGCGTTTACGTCGTACCCGCGTCTACCCGGTGACGGTAGCAGCAGGGGCCGGTGGGAACGGGATGCCGTACGGGGCGCCATGGAGCCGTCGGCGGAGCCGTAGGCTGTTTGCGTGCTCTTGCTCGCCGTGGATACCGCCACCCCCGCCGTCACCGTCGCCCTGCACGACGGGAACTCCGTCGTCGCCGAGTCGGGCCAGGTCGACGCCCGAAGGCACGGGGAGCTGCTGCTGCCCGCCGTCGACCGGGTCCTCGCCGAGGCCGGGGTGAAACTCGACGCCGTGACCGGTGTGGTCGTGGGCGTCGGCCCCGGCCCGTACACCGGTCTGCGGGTCGGTCTTGTGACGGCCGCGACGTTCGGCTCGGCGCTCTCCGTGCCGGTCCACGGGCTGTGCACGCTGGACGGTCTCGCGTACGCCGCCGGGCAGGGCGGACTGGAGGGCCCGTTCGCCGTGGCGACGGACGCCCGCCGCAAGGAGGTCTACTGGGCGCGGTACGAGGATCCCCGTACCCGCGTCGGCGAACCCGCCGTCGACCGGCCCGCCGACATCGCCGAGCAGCTCGCCGGACTCCCGGTGGTCGGGGCGGGCGCGGCGCTCTACCCCGACGCGTTCCCGGACGCCCGGGGTCCCGAGCACGTCAGCGCCGGGGCGCTCGCGGCGCTGGCCGCCGAGCGGCTCGCCGCCGGAGCGGAGCTGCTGCCGCCGCAGCCGCTGTATCTGCGCCGGCCCGACGCCCAGGTCCCGAAGAACTACAAGGTGGTCACCCCGAAGTGACGAGCCCGACTGCCGTGCTGCGTGAGATGCGCTGGTGGGACATCGACCCGGTGCTGCGGCTCGAACACGAGCTGTTCCCGGAGGACGCCTGGTCGGCCGGCATGTTCTGGTCCGAGCTGGCGCACGCCCGCGGGCCGCAGGCCACCCGCCGCTATGTCGTCGCCGAGGCCCCGGACACCGGACGCATCGTCGGGTACGCGGGACTCGCCGCCGCCGGAGACCTCGCGGACGTCCAGACGATCGGCGTCGCCCGCGACCACTGGGGCGGCGGGCTGGGCTCCGAACTCCTCACCGATCTGCTGAAGCACGCCACGGCCTTCGAGTGCGCGGAGGTGCTCCTCGAAGTCCGGGTCGACAACACGCGTGCGCAGAAGCTGTACGAACGCTTCGGCTTCGAACCGATCGGCTTCCGCCGCGGCTACTACCAGCCGGGCAACATCGACGCACTCGTCATGCGTCTCCACGTACAAGAACCCGCACCAGAGCACGTACAGGAAACTGGGACTGACTGATGGCTGACGAACCGCTCGTACTCGGTATCGAGACCTCCTGCGACGAGACCGGCGTCGGCATCGTCCGCGGTACGACGCTGCTCGCGGACGCCGTCGCGTCCAGCGTCGACACCCACGCCCGCTTCGGCGGCGTCGTCCCGGAGATCGCCTCCCGCGCGCACCTGGAGTCGATGGTCCCCACCATCGAACGCGCCCTGAAGGAAGCGGGCATCAGCGCCCGCGACCTCGACGGCATCGCCGTCACCGCCGGTCCCGGGCTGGCGGGCGCGCTGCTCGTCGGCGTCTCGGCGGCGAAGGCGTACGCGTACGCGCTGAACAAGCCGCTGTACGGGGTGAACCACCTCGCCTCGCACATCTGCGTCGACCAGCTGGAGCACGGCCCGCTGCCCGAGCCGACGATGGCGCTGCTGGTCAGCGGCGGCCACTCCTCGCTGCTGCTCGCGCCGGACATCACCAACGACGTACGGCCGCTGGGCGCGACCATCGACGACGCGGCGGGCGAGGCGTTCGACAAGATCGCCCGGGTGCTGAACCTCGGCTTCCCCGGCGGCCCGGTCATCGACCGGCTGGCGAAGGAGGGCGATCCGAAGGCGATCGCGTTCCCGCGCGGACTGAGCGGCTCGCGCGACCCCGCGTACGACTTCTCCTTCTCCGGTCTGAAGACGTCCGTCGCCCGCTGGATCGAGGCGAAGCGGGCCGCGGGCGAGGAGGTGCCGGTACGGGACGTGGCGGCGTCCTTCCAGGAGGCCGTCGTCGACGTGCTCACCCGGAAGGCCGTCCGGGCCTGCAAGGACGAGGGCGTCGACCACCTGATGATCGGCGGCGGCGTCGCGGCCAACTCGCGGCTGCGGGCGCTCGCCGAGGAGCGCTGCGAGCGGGCCGGCATCCGGCTGCGGGTGCCGCGACCCGGACTGTGCACGGACAACGGGGCGATGGTCGCGGCCCTGGGCGCCGAGATGGTGGCGCGCAACCGTCCCGCGTCCGATCTGGAACTGTCGGCGGACTCGTCGCTGCCGGTGACGGACACGCATGTGCCGGGCAGCGCGCACGACCACGACCATGTGCACGAGATCAGCAAGGACAATCTCTACTCATGACCGTCGCCCTCATGTGGGAGGCCCGGGCCGTGGACGGCCGGGGCGCCGAACTGCTGGAGTGGGCCCGGGCGCGCACCGGTGAGCTGGCGGACGAGCCGCTGCGGTACGAGCTGCTGCGCGCCCCGCAGGACCGGGTGCTCGTCATCACCTGGTGGGAGGCGGCATACGGCGCCGAGCTGCCCGAGCTGCCCGAACCCGCAGCCGAGTTGATCACCCGGGCGGTGCACCGATGGCGGTTCGAGGTGGCCGGCGGCTCCACCGGCGGAACATGAGAAAACTCAAGGGATCCTGAGATTTTCCGAAGGAAAACCGAACAACGGTTCCCGTCGTCATGATTCGGACTTGCGTTCCTCGACGTGACCGGAGAGAAGAGACGCCCCCGCCCGCCCAGGGCGGCCGCCGCGGTGATCGGCTGCGTGCTGGTGCACGGTCACCATGCCTGTCGTCACCGCCCCGTCCGACCCCAACCGGGTGGTGGCGCAGGAACCGGCCGCGAGCAAACTGTGGGCGTCCCTGCGGTAGTCCGGAAAGGTCTCCCGGAAATTTCTTCAACTTCTTCGGGAGAGTGTGTCGATTGCGGCGTCCCCCGTTCGACGCGAGGGTGACAGGCAGGGAAAGCCCCCGCCCCCCCCGCACCGAGGAGTCACCATGCCGCGCTTCCTGTCGATGGTCCGCATCGATGAGCAGAACCTCCCCTCCGAGACCCCCGACCCCGACTTCGAGGCGCGCATGGGTGCACTGTTCGAGGAGATCAGCAAGGCCGGGGTCATGCTGGAGACCGCCGGGCTCACCCCCACCTCGCAGGGGACCCGGGTCACCTGGAAGGACGGCAAGCTGAGCTACACCGACGGGCCCTTCACCGACTGGTCTACCTTGCACAGCCAACGCCCGTACGGACAGCCGAGGAGCAGGCCATGCAGAAAATCAAGACCTTCCTGTGGTTCGACAGCCAGGCCGAGGAGGCCGCGAACTTCTACGTCTCCGTCTTCGGCGGCGACTCGAAGGTGCTCGGCATGTCGCACTACACCGAGTCGTCGCCCGGTGAGCCGGGCACCGTCATGACCGTCGACTTCCGGCTGGCCGACCAGGAGTACGTGGCACTCAACGGCGGTCCGCAGTTCCCCTTCACCGAGGCGATCTCGCTCGCAGTCGACTGCGAGACGCAGGCGGAGGTCGACGAGCTGTGGGACAGGCTCACCGACGGCGGCGAGGAGAGCCAGTGCGGCTGGCTCAAGGACAAGTACGGGCTGTCCTGGCAGATCGTCCCGCGCGGGCTGTCCGAGGCGCTCTCCCACCCTGACCCGGCCAAGGCGGACCGGGCCATGAAGGCCATGCTCGGCATGAAGAAGCTCGACATCGAGGCGCTGCGCAACGCCTGACGGTGTCCGTGCAGCCCGGCCGGCGGCTCCCGGCCGATGCGGACCGGGCCCGGTGGGCCGGGTGCGCGACACGTGCCTCAGGGTCGCCCCGGTGGCCACCAACTGGCGGGCCATGGGCGGGAATCGGCCAACCGGCCGATCGGGCTGTACGCCACTGAGGTGGCCCGGGTCGCGCGGGCGCATCGGCCGGTCCGGCAGCCTCGTTGACCGCGTGACCGGGGCGCATCGGGCGCCCGTCGCGAGAGGAGCCATCATGTCCGACCAGTACGACTACAGCCCCGAGTCGGGGGCGGGCGGCGACCGCGCCGACGACTCCGAGTACGACAGCGCGGACGCCGGGTTCGACGGGTACAGCGAGTACCCGGACGGCCGGTCGGACAGCTGAAACCGGACGGAACGGGCGGGATCCCCGTCGCCACCGGCCCCGCCCGTCCCGTACCCCGTTCCGGCCCCTCATTGGACCAGCGCCGTCGCGATCCCGTCGGCCGCGGCGATCAGCCACTCCGGGTCCCCGTACAGCCGCCCCCAGTGGGCCGCCGTCACCGAACGCGCCTGCGCCCGGCGGCGCACCCGGTCCCGATCATCCGGACAGCCTGGAGCGCGCTTCAACGCAAGTCACGCCGGACCGTGCCCGCACCCGGTCGGTAGGGTCGGGCCCATGTCCCGCCGCACACTGCTGCCGCCGCCCCCTCCGCCCGTCGGGATACGTTCCTGGCCCGACAGGGAAGCCCTGCTCGCCGACCGGGCGGTCGTCCTCGGCGAGCTGGCCACCCTGCATGTGGGGCGCGGCCGGCTGGTGCTGCTGTGGCTGTGGGGCGCTCTGTGCGCGCTCGGCTGGTCACTGGTGGGGACCGCGATCCTCACGTTCGAGGAGTCGTACGACATCTTCAGTGCTGTCCTCGGCGTCGTCCTCGCCGCCCTGGGCGCCTGCTGCGTCGTGCCGTCGGTGGTCTTCGTCGTCGTCGGTCTGCGCCGCGACCGGCAGATCCGCAGACTGCTCTACGCCTGGGGAGAGTTGGACCGCGATCCGGACGGCGACATGCGGCTGCGGGCCCCCGGTGCGAGCCTCGCCTGGATGCTGCTGTCGTTCGCGCTGTGCGCGGTCGGGCTGTACGCCTGCGTGGCCGTCCCGGCAGGCGCGGAGGCGCCCGAGGACACCTACGGTGCGGTCGCCCTCGTCATGGGACTCGGGATGATCGGCTGGCTGCTCGGTCTGATCGGCGTCACCAAGGCGTTCGCGCACCGCCGTTGGGTGCTGAGGGTGCTCGTCGGGGCGCCCGGGTCCGGGCCGCTGTTCTCCGTCGGCAGCGGTGCTCACCGCTGAAACCGCCTCTATCCTGGCCCCGTAAACAGGATCCGCTCAGGGGGAGGGTGCCACATGGAGTGGTACTGGTGGGTGCTCATCGTCTTCTGGACCGGCGGCTTCGGATGGGCGGTCGACAACGTCCGTACGGCGCTGCGCAACCGGCACACCCGCAGGCTGGAACTGCTGGAGGCGGGCAAACAGGAACGCCTGGCCGTCGAGGCGGCGAACCGGCCGCCGGAGCCCGTTTGCGGCTGCACGCACCACCTTGCGATCCATGACAAGCAGGGAAGGTGCCATGAGCGGGTCGAGGTGCCGACGGCCTGGGACGAGAGCAAGAAGCCGGTCCGCTTCGAAGCCGGGCAGTGCAACTGCCAGCAATACGTGGGCCCGCAGCCGCTCTCCCAGGTGTACGCGGACGACCTGACCGACCTGGCCTGACGGCCGTCAGGCCAGGTCGGGCCGCACGGGGTGGCCGATCAGCATGGTCGGCGCCCCGGCGACCCGGGTCAGGAACACAGTCGCCGCGTTGGGGCCCTGGAGCTTCATCTTCCGGCGCAGCTCCTCCGGTTCGACGGCCGAGCCCCGCTTCTTGACGGTCAGGACGCCGACCTTCCGCTCCCGCAGCAGCGCCTTCAGTTTCTTCATGTTGAAGGGCAGTTGGTCGGTGATCTCGTACGCGGAGGCGTAGGGGGAGTCGTACGGCTCGTCGCTCGTGACGTAGGCGATCGTCTCGTCGACCAGCCGGCCGCCCGACCGCTCCACGATGTCGGCGACCAGATGGGCGCGGATGACGGCGCCGTCCGGCTCGTACAGATAGCGGCCCACCGGTCCGACGGGCGGGGCGGGCAGTGCGGCCGGGGCCGACAGGGTCGCGCCCGCCGGGAGCAGTGTGGCGCGGTACGAGCCCGGGGCGAACCCTTCGCCGAACCAGAGCACCGCCTCCTTCACGTCGCCGCCGTCCGAGATCCACTCCGCCTCCGCCTGTGCCGGGATCGCCTCGTGCGGGATGCCGGGGGCGATCTTCAGCGCGGCGCGGGGGGCCGTCAGCGCGGCGCCGGTCGCCCAGGAGAGCGGCGGTGAGTACGCCTCGGGGTCGAAGATCCTGCCGCGTCCGCCGCGCCGGGCGGGGTCGACGAAGACCGCGTCGTACGCGGACGTGTCGATCTCGGTGACATCGGCGCAGCGCACCTCGATCAGGGTGTCGAGACCGAGTGCGGCGGCATTGGCGCGGGCCACCTCGGCGGTCAGCGGGTCGCGGTCCACGGCGAGGACGGAGATGCCCGCGCGGGCGAGGGCGAGGGCGTCACCGCCGATCCCGCAGCAGAGGTCGGCGACGCTGCGCACGCCCGCTTGGGCGAAGCGCCGGGCGCGGTGGGTGGCGACCGAGGTGCGGGTCGCCTGCTCGACGCCGTTCGGTGTGAAGAACATCCGGTACGCGTCCTCGGCGCCGAACTTCGCCACCGCCCGCTGCCGCAGCCGCGCCTGCCCCAGTGCCGCCGACACCAGCGGGGCCGGATGGCTGCGGCGCAGCCGGGTGGCGGTGGCGAGCTCCTGGGAGGGGTCGTAGGCCCGCAGCTCGGCGAGGAGTGCCTCGCCCTCGGGTGTGCGCAGGGCCGTGAAGGCGGCGAGCAGGTCGGTCGGGTCGGTCGGATCGAAGGCGTTCACCGGCCCATTGTGAGCCAGCCGGGGGACCGCGCGGGCCCGGCGGAGGTGTCGGCCGGGGCGGCCGAGCAGCTACGGGCAGGATGCGAAACCATGCGGCTTGTACGACAAAAGGAAGATTTAACCGCACAGGGGTATGGGCCGGGCGTGGTGCGACGCAGACCGGGCCATGTGGTCCTGGCCGCACTCCTGGTCGCCGGGGGCGGCTCCATGGCCGACTGGTCCGCGCGGTCATGAGGACCATCACGGACAAGGGGTACGCCGTGGCCCGGCTGGAGGACTGCGTATGAGAAGGGCGCACCGGCTGCTCGCCGGACTGCTGGCAACCGGTGCGCTCCTGACCGCCACCGCCGGGTGCGCGCAGTCGGTCGACCCGATCGAACGGCTGGGCCGGAAGGCCGCGCAGAAGGTGAGCCGGCCGCACCGGACGCCGGGGCCGGGACCGGCGGCGGAGTCGGAGCGCCGGCAGGGTGTGCGGGGTGATGAGGGGGCGGCGGGGCCGATGGTCGTCGGCTCCTGCGGCCGGCCGGGGCGGCCACCTGAGTCCGGGCCCTCGTGGGTGTCTCCGCCGCTGAGGCGCTGGTGGCCCGACCGGTCGGGACCGTCCGGCGGAGCGGGCGCCGGGACGGGGTGCGAGCGGCGGTAGCCGAGGTGCCCGATCCGTACCGTCACGAGGCACGGTGCGATCGTCGTCCCGATCGGAGCAGTCCGGTGCGGTGACGCCACGACCGGACTGAATTGGCACTCCGCTTGACCGAGTGCTAATCGCGGTCATAGTGTCAGCTCTGGCACTCCCCACCGGAGAGTGCCAGCAGTACTGTGCGACCGGCAGGTCCGGCACCCGCGACGACGGACCCACCTGATCGCCACCCCAGACAGTTAACCCCGCAGTTAACCCCGAGATCTCCGAAGGGGGAGGCCGGATCGTGACGACCACCAGCTCCAAGGTTGCCATCAAGCCGCTTGAGGACCGCATTGTGGTCCAGCCGCTCGACGCCGAGCAGACCACGGCCTCTGGCCTGGTCATCCCGGACACCGCCAAGGAGAAGCCCCAGGAGGGCGTCGTCCTGGCCGTGGGCCCGGGCCGCTTCGAGAACGGCGAGCGTCTGCCGCTCGACGTCAAGACCGGTGACATCGTGCTGTACAGCAAGTACGGCGGCACCGAGGTGAAGTACAACGGCGAGGAGTACCTCGTCCTCTCGGCTCGCGACGTGCTCGCGATCATCGAGAAGTAATTCACACACGTTTGCTTCCGTTCTGCGCCCCTGGTCCCCTGCGAGATAACAAGCCGGGCGGTCAGGGGCGCAGTTCGTTCGAGAGGACAGTTCAGCTCCCATGGCGAAGATTCTGAAGTTCGACGAGGACGCCCGTCGCGCCCTCGAGCGCGGCGTCAACAAGCTTGCCGACACGGTCAAGGTGACGATCGGCCCCAAGGGCCGCAACGTCGTCATCGACAAGAAGTTCGGCGCTCCCACCATCACCAACGACGGTGTCACCATCGCGCGCGAGGTCGAGCTCGACGACCCGTACGAGAACCTCGGTGCCCAGCTGGTGAAGGAGGTGGCGACCAAGACCAACGACGTAGCGGGTGACGGCACCACCACCGCCACCGTGCTCGCCCAGGCGCTCGTCCGCGAGGGCCTGCGCAACGTTGCCGCGGGTGCTTCCCCGGCCGCCCTGAAGAAGGGCATCGACGCCGCGGTCAAGGCTGTGTCCGAGGAGCTCCTCGCGACCGCCCGCCCGATCGACGACAAGTCCGACATCGCCGCCGTGGCCGCGCTCTCCGCGCAGGACTCGCAGGTCGGCGAGCTCATCGCGGACGCGATGGACAAGGTCGGCAAGGACGGTGTCATCACCGTCGAGGAGTCCAACACCTTCGGTCTGGACCTCGAGTTCACCGAGGGCATGGCCTTCGACAAGGGTTACCTGTCCCCGTACATGGTGACCGACCAGGAGCGTATGGAGGCCGTCCTCGACGACCCGTACATCCTGATCCACCAGGGCAAGATCGGCTCGATCCAGGAGCTGCTCCCGCTGCTGGAGAAGGTCATCCAGGCCGGTGGCTCCAAGCCGCTGCTGATCATCGCCGAGGACGTCGAGGGCGAGGCCCTGTCGACCCTGGTCGTCAACAAGATCCGTGGCACCTTCAACGCCGTCGCGGTGAAGGCCCCGGGCTTCGGTGACCGCCGCAAGGCCATGCTCGGCGACATCGCCACCCTCACCGGTGCGACCGTCATCGCCGAGGAGGTCGGCCTCAAGCTCGACCAGGCCGGTCTGGACGTGCTGGGCACCGCCCGCCGTGTCACCGTCTCCAAGGACGACACGACCATCGTGGACGGCGGCGGCGAGCCCGGCGACGTCAAGGGCCGGGTCAACCAGATCAAGGCCGAGATCGACGCCACCGACTCCGACTGGGACCGCGAGAAGCTCCAGGAGCGCCTCGCGAAGCTGGCCGGCGGCGTGTGCGTGATCCGTGTCGGTGCCGCCACCGAGGTGGAGCTCAAGGAGAAGAAGCACCGTCTGGAGGACGCCATCTCCGCGACCCGCGCCGCGGTCGAGGAGGGCATCGTCTCCGGTGGTGGCTCCGCTCTGGTCCACGCCGTCAAGGTCCTCGAGGGCAACCTCGACAAGACCGGCGACGAGGCCACCGGTGTCGCGGTCGTGCGCCGCGCCGCGGTCGAGCCGCTGCGCTGGATCGCCGAGAACGCCGGCCTCGAGGGTTACGTCATCACCTCGAAGGTCGCCGAGCTCGACAAGGGCCAGGGCTTCAACGCCGCGACGGGCGAGTACGGCGACCTGGTGAAGGCCGGCGTCATCGACCCGGTCAAGGTCACCCGCTCCGCGCTGGAGAACGCCGCGTCCATCGCGTCGCTGCTGCTGACGACCGAGACCCTGGTCGTCGAGAAGCCGGCCGAGGAAGAGGCCGAAGCCGGTCACGGCGGCCACGGTCACTCGCACTGACGCGCTGCCACCTCGGCTCACCGCCGCACAAGGCCCCCGTTCCCGCTGTTCAGCGAGGGGAACGGGGGCCTTCGGCTGTCCGCCGCCGTTGGATCAGTCGAGCGCGCCGAGCTGCCGCATCAGGCCGAGGAGATCCTCGTGCCACCAGCCTTCCTGGATCCTGCCGTCCTTGAACCGGAAGATCGTGGTGCCCGTCATGGTGCACTGCCTGCCCGTGGGGGCGATCCCCATGAAGTCGCCCTCGTGGGTGCCGGTCCAGGTCCACAGCGTCACGACGTCGTCACCCTCGCAGACCTGCCGGTCCAGGCTGAAGGTGAAGTCGAAGGCCGCGCGCCAACCGATCACGTCGTTCTTCAAGGAGTCGGACCCGGTCACCGTGTCCTGTTCCTTCGCGACGTCGTGGTCGATGTAGTCGGGCGCGAACACCTCGTCGATGGCTTCGAGGTTGCCCCCGACAGCGATCTCGTGGAAGAACCGGCGCGACAGTGTCTGGTTCAACTGTTCGTCACGGACCACATCGAGGTCGGTGAAGGTGGGCAACCCGTCGCAGAGCGCCACCAGCTCCTGGAAGATCTGGTCGGTCTCCGGCAGCTTCGAGTTCGCCATCGCGTCTTCGTACGAAGGGAATTCGACGATCTCGACGTAGTGGGACCCGTCGGAGCGGTCCTTGCCGATGAGGCTGTGCGTGGCCGTCCGGGTGCCCTTGGTCTGTTCGACCCATTCGTCCATGAGGCGGTCCATGTCGTCGAACCGCTCCGTCTTGCAGTCGATTACTTGTACGAATCTCATGGCGTCTCCCGGTCCTGCGGTCCGGATGGGATCCTTCCAGTTTAGAGACAGAGGCCTTTCGACGTTCGGGGCTCAGGCCGAGTGCTGCAGGCTTCCGGCGTGCACGGGGTCCGCGAAGGGCGGACCGGACGCGAACCGCTCCATCTCGTCGAGTGCCTGGTCGGCCATCCGGTGCAGCTCATCGCCCAGCGAGCCCGCGATGTGCCGAGTGAGCAGCACATTCGGCAGCTCGTACAACGGCGAGAGCACGGGCGGCAGTTCGGGATCCGTCACGTCCAGCACCGCGTGCAGCCGCCCGCTCCGCAGCTCCGGAAGCAAGGCTTCCTCGTCGATCAGCGACCCGCGAGCCGCGTTGATCGGCGTCGTGCCCGCCGCCATCGCCGCCGGCTGCGCCGCGCCGATTAGATGGTGCGCCTCCGGCAGCTACGGTGCATGCACGGAGACGACGGAACTGCTTGCGCACAGCTCGTCCAGCGCCGCGAGACGCTGGTGAGGAACGGTGAACTCGGCGACGGGCAAGGACTGGTTCGGCAACGAGCTGAAGCCCGGCGCCCCCGACATCGGCGCGTACACGGGCCGCGGCGTCAGGTAATCCGCTCACCGTCCGACCGCCCTACTGCGGACCGTACTTGCGGCCTGTCGTGGAGGTGACCCCTCCGAGCAGGCCGCGCGGCGCCACCTTCACCAGTCCCATCAGCGCCTTGTACCGCGCGTCCGGGATCGACACCGACTTCCCGCGCGCCAGATCCGCCAGCGCCGAGGCGACCAGCCTGTCCGCGTCGAGCCACATCCAGCCCGGGATGTTGCCGGTCCCCATCCCGGCGCGCTCATGGAACTCGGTCCGTACGAAGCCGGGGCACAGCGCCATCAGCCGCACCCCCGAACCGGCCAGGTCCTTCGCCGCGCCCTGGGTGAACTGAACGACCCACGCCTTGGACGCGCCGTACGTCCCGCGCGGTACGAACGCCGCCACCGAGGCCACATTGACCACCCCGCCCCGCCCGCGTTCCTTCATCCCCGCCGCGGCGGCCGAGGTCAGCCGCAGCACCGCCTCGCAGTGCACTTTCAGCATCTTCAGCTCGTCCGCCATCGACACATCCAGATAGCGGCCCTTGTTGCCGAACCCGGCATTGTTGATCAGCAGATCGACAGGCTGCCGGCGGTTCGTCAGCCGCGCCTCGACCGAGGCGATCCCGTCGTCCTCGGAGAGGTCGGCGGTCAGCACCTCGGCCTCGATGCCGTGCCGGTCGTGCAGTTCGGTGGCCTGTTCCCGGAGCCGCTCGGTGCTGCGCGCCACCAGCACCAGGTTGTGCCCGTCGGCCGCGAGACGCCGCGCGAAGGCGGCCCCGATTCCCGCGGTTGCGCCCGTAATCAATGCAGTCGTCATACCCGGCACGTTAGTGCCCCGCACACCGCACTGATCACTCGCCAGGTGCCTGCGACTCCACGTACTTCAGGGCGGCGCGCAGCGTCTCGGGATGCAATGCGGCCCGGGCCGTGAGCAGCTCCGGCAGCAGGTCCCGGCGCGTCGTCGCCGCCAGGAACTCCATCCGTACGGTGACGTCGTGGTCCGGCCGGTGCACGATCTCGACCGGGTCCCCGGCGCGGATCTCGCCCGGCTCGATCACCCGCAGGTAGGCACCCGGAGCGGCCGCCTCCGTGAATCGCTTGACCCAGCGCTTCTCTCCGAGGTGACCGGCGAACGTGCGGCACGGAATGCGGCCCGACGTCACCTCCAGGACCAGATCGGGTCCGATCCGCCAGCGCTCGCCGATCCTCGCGCCGCTCACGTCCAGTCCGGCGGTCGTCAGGTTCTCGCCGAACACGCCGTTGGCCAGCGGGCGGCCGAGCGAACGCTCCCAGGCGTCGAGATCCTCGCGGGCGACGGCGTACACGGCCTGGTCCGAGCCGCCGTGATGGCGCAGATCGCACACCGCGTCCCCGGCCACCCCACTGCCGCCGCTGCCCTTGGGGCCGGGATCGGTGACCCGCACCGGGCCGTCGGCCGGCTGCTTGTTGATCCCGGTCACGCCGCCGGCGGCGTCGGTGTAGTCGACGGCCTCGGGCCGTCCCGCATTCACAGTCAGCAGTTCCATGCGGCGAACGCTAGTGCCCCTATCCTCAAAGCCGCATGCGGATAATTCGCATCCGACCCAAGCTGCCCTTATGGTTGAAGAGTGATCGAAGCCCGTCATCTCCGTGTCCTGCGCGCCGTGGCCGCCACCGGCTCGTTCTCCGCCGCCGCGCGCGAACTGGGCTGCACCCAGCCCGCGGTCAGCCAGCAGATGAAGGCCCTGGAGTCCTCGGCCGGCACCACGCTGCTGATCCGCACAGGCCGCGAGATGCGGCTCACCCAGGCGGGTGAGGCGCTGGTACGTCACGCGTCCGGCATCCTCGCCGGGCTGACCGCCGCCGAGGAGGAGGTCGCCGCGATCGCCGGGCTGCGGGCCGGCCGGGTCCGGCTCGTCTCGTTCCCCAGTGGCAGTTCCACTCTGGTTCCCGGGGCTCTGGCCGCCCTGCGCGCCGCCCACCCGGGGACGAGGGTCTCCCTGGTCGACGCGGAGCCGCCGCGCTCGGTCGAGATGCTCAGGGAGGGTGACTGCGACATCGCTCTGGCGTTCCGCTACGGCGCCTCGGGTGGCGAGTGGGAGGACCTGGTCGTGCGCCCGCTGCTCACCGACCGGCTGATCGGCCTGGTTCCCGACGGGCACCGGCTGGCCGGCGCGGACGCGGTGGGGATCGGTGAACTGGCCGACGAGTCCTGGATCGCGGGCTGCCCGCGCTGCCGTCGACAGCTGGTGGAGGTCTGCGAGAAGTCCGGCTTCATTCCCCGGATCGACTTCGCCACCGACGACTACCCCGCGGTGATCGGCCTGGTCGGTGCCGGTCTGGGAGTGGCCGTGCTGCCGGCGCTGGCGATCGAGTCGGTACGTCCCAAGGGGGCCCGCACGGTGACGGTGGAGCCGGCGATCGAACGCGAGATCGTCGCGCTGACTCTTCCCGACCTGGCCCATGTTCCCGCGGTGGCAGCCACCCTGGACCAGCTGTCCCTGGCGGCCGCCCGCTAGGCCGGGGCCGGCGCATGCCGCTGGCCCGCCCCGCAGACATGCGGTGCAGGAACGTTTCTTCCGTTGTTGTGCAAGGTGCGGAAGGATCGATCAGCCGTGTCCGGACGGGGCGGCCATCCCTGTAGGTGCCGCCGCGATCAGCCGGTTGCGGGCCCGTCCCATGAGCTCCTCGCGCTCGTCCTCGGTCAGTCCGCCCCACACTCCGTAGGGCTCGCGCACCGCCAGGGCGTGCGCCGCACACTCGGCGCGTACGGGGCATCGCATGCAGACCTCTTTCGCCGAGTTTTCGCGGGCGCTCCGTGCTGCTCCGCGCTCACCCTCCGGATGGAAGAACAGTGAGCTGTCGACCCCACGGCAGGCCGCCAGCAGCTGCCAGTCCCACAGATCGGCGTTGGGTCCGGGAAGGCGGGAGAAATCTGCCATTGCTTGTCCCCTCGAAACCATCGTGGGTCGGAAACGTCGTTGTCGTTCGCCGTTGGACCGGTGCCCATGACCGTACATCTACGGTGTTAGTAGATGTAAATATGACTGATTGCGAATCTAGCCATAGACACCACCAAAAGGGAAGAAGAGTGACTAAATGGGGCATACGTTCAAGTGAAGTTCGGTTGACGGCTTGACGATCCGCGCCGCTCTCCTCTGTGCACGGTCCCTCACGTAGAGTGCCGAACCCGCCCCGCGGGCCCGTAACTCTTTCGAGTGACCATCGTTGAGAGGGCGGAGGCGGTTGGCAGAAAAAGCGATCGGGCAGATGTCCGAGAGCGTCAACCGCACAGGTGACGACTTGTAACAGCCTGGAGGCTCAAGGTGACGCGCATCAGCTGCGGAGGACGGTCATGACATCCGTCCTCGTCTGCGACGACTCCCCGCTTGCCCGAGAGGCGCTCCGTCGCGCGGTCGCGACCGTGCCCGGCGTCGAGCGTGTGACGACGGCGGCCAACGGCGAGGAAGTCCTCCGCCGCTGGGGAGCCGACCGTTCGGATCTGATTCTGATGGACGTACGCATGCCCGGTCTGGGAGGTGTGGAGACGGTCCGGCGGCTGCTCTCCGCCGACCCCGGGGCCCGGATCATCATGCTGACCGTCGCGGAGGACCTGGACGGTGTCGCGCTCGCGGTCGCCGCCGGTGCCCGCGGATATCTGCACAAGGACGCCTCCCGCGCGGAGCTGCGGGCGACCGTCACCCAGGCGCTGGCCGATCCGACGTGGCGGCTCGCCCCGCGTCGGCTGCGGTCCGCCGAGATGGGTGCGGCGCCCACGCTCACCGCGCGTGAGATCCAGGTGCTGGAAGGGATGAGCCATGGCCGTTCCAACGCGGAGATCGGGCGCGAGCTCTTTCTCTCCGAGGACACGGTGAAGACGCACGCCAGGCGGCTTTTCAAGAAGCTCGGTGCCTCGGACCGGGCGCACGCCGTCGCACTCGGCTTCCGCTGGGGCCTGGTCCGCTGATGACCGGCCATGACCGGTAGCCGGCCGCTTCCCCGTCCGCACTTCGGTGGACGGGGAAGCGGGGCGGCAGGACGTCGATCGGCTGCTCGGCGGCCTCGGTATGTGACGCTTCCCGGCCGATGACGCATCCTTGAGATGTGGAGTTCCTCGGGAACGATTCGGTCGAGCGGAAGGGGAGGGCGCAGGACATGACTTCCGGCGCACCCGCTCATAACGCTTCGGTGCACAACTACGGACGCGGTGCCGCGGATGAAGCGGCGTCGAGGCACCATGGTCCGATGCGCGACGACGAGACGACGGTGATCGGTGCTCTGGTGCACCGTGCCGTCGACGGCGACGCCCAGGCCACCCATGATCTGCTGGCCCATGTCCACCCCCTCGCGCTGCGCTACTGCAGGTCCAGGCTGAACCGGTTGCCCGGTGATGCTCGCCACTTCGTGGAGGACCTGGCGCAGGAGGTCTGTGTCGCGGTGCTGATGGCGTTGCCGCGCTACAAGGACACCGGGAGGCCCTTCGAAGCTTTTGTCTTCGCCATCGCCGGCCACAAGGTCGCCGATCTCCAGCGGGCCGCGATGCGGCACCCGGGGTCGACCGCCGTGCCCTCCGACGAGATGCCGGAGCGGCCGGACGATTCGCTCGGACCCGAGGAGCGTGCGCTGCTCAGCAGCGACGCGGCCTGGGCCAAGAAGCTCCTCGCCAATCTTCCGGAGAACCAGCGTGAGCTGCTGGTTCTCCGGGTGGCGGTCGGTCTGACCGCCGAGGAGACCGGACAGATGCTCGGCATGTCGCCGGGTGCGGTCCGGGTCGCCCAGCACCGCGCACTGAGCAGGCTGCGGGCCCTCGCCGAGCAGTAGAGCGGCGTCGGATTTCGTCGTACGCAGGTTCCGTACGAAGCTACAGAACCTCTAGGTGATCTTGATCGTGGAATGAGACACCCCCGGAGGCCGTTAGCATGGACATCCGCACCGATCAAGGCCATTTGGGGAAGGTGTCATGACTGCAAACGTCGACGGAGTGCCCGAGAAATTCGCGACGCTCGGGCTGACATACGACGACGTGCTGCTGCTGCCCGGCGCGTCCGACATGGCGCCCGATCAGATCGACACCTCCTCGTACATCTCCAAGAACGTACGGGTGAACATCCCGCTGCTCTCCGCGGCGATGGACAAGGTCACCGAAGCCCGCATGGCGATCGCCATGGCCCGGCAGGGCGGCGCCGGTGTACTGCACCGCAATCTCTCCATCGCCGACCAGGCCAACCAGGTCGACCTGGTGAAGCGCTCCGAGTCCGGGATGGTCACCGACCCGATCACGGTGCACCCGGACGCGACCCTGCGTGACGCCGACGAGCTGTGCGCCAAGTTCCGCATCAGCGGCGTGCCGGTCACCGACGCCGCGGGCAAGCTGCTCGGCATCGTCACCAACCGTGACATGGCCTTCGAGTCCGACCGTTCGCGCCAGGTGCGCGAGGTCATGACGCCGATGCCGCTCGTCACCGGCAAGGTCGGCATCTCCGGCGTGGACGCCATGGAGCTGCTGCGCCGCCACAAGATCGAGAAGCTTCCGCTGGTCGACGACGCCGGGGTCCTCAAGGGCCTCATCACCGTCAAGGACTTCGTCAAGGCCGAGCAGTACCCGAACGCCGCGAAGGACAAGGAAGGCCGGCTGCTGGTCGGCGCCGCGGTCGGCGTCGCGGGCGACGCCTTCGAGCGGGCCCAGGCACTCGTCGAGGCGGGCGTCGACTTCATCGTCGTCGACACCGCGCACGGCCACTCCCGCCTCGTCTCCGACATGGTCGCCAAGATCAAGTCGAACGCGTCGGGCATCGACGTCATCGGCGGCAACGTCGCCACCCGTGACGGCGCCCAGGCGCTGATCGACGCGGGCGTCGACGGCATCAAGGTCGGCGTCGGCCCCGGTTCCATCTGCACCACCCGCGTGGTCGCCGGTATCGGCGTGCCGCAGGTCACGGCTATCTACGAGGCCTCGCTCGCCGCCAAGGCGGCCGGTGTCCCGGTCATCGGGGACGGCGGCCTGCAGTACTCCGGCGACATCGCCAAGGCTCTCGTGGCCGGTGCGGACACCGTGATGCTCGGCTCGCTGCTCGCCGGCTGCGAGGAGTCCCCGGGCGAGCTGCTCTTCATCAACGGCAAGCAGTTCAAGTCGTACCGCGGCATGGGTTCGCTCGCCGCGATGCAGACCCGTGGCGACCGCAAGTCGTTCTCCAAGGACCGCTACTTCCAGGAGGGCGTCGCCTCCGACGAGAAGCTCGTCCCCGAGGGCATCGAGGGCCAGGTCCCGTACCGCGGCCCGCTCTCCGCGGTCGTCCACCAGCTCACCGGCGGTCTGCGCCAGTCGATGTTCTACGTCGGCGGCCGCACCGTCCCGGAGCTCCAGGCCAACGGCCGGTTCGTACGGATCACCTCGGCGGGGCTCAAGGAGAGCCACCCGCACGACATCCAGATGACGGTCGAGGCGCCGAACTACAGCAGGAAGTAACGCATCACCACAGGTGAGGGGCGGTCCGGGCGTACCGGGACCGCCCCTCAGCCGTGTGTCGGGGATACTGGGAACGCAGACGTAGAAGGAAAGGCCACATCATCGTGACTGAGATCGAGATCGGGCGCGGCAAGCGCGGCCGCAGGGCGTACGCATTCGACGACATCGCCGTCGTTCCGAGTCGTCGCACCCGCGACCCGAAGGAGGTCTCGATCGCCTGGCAGATCGACGCCTACCGGTTCGAGCTGCCGTTCCTGGCCGCACCCATGGACTCCGTGGTCTCCCCGCAGACCGCGATCAGGATCGGCGAGCTGGGCGGCCTCGGCGTCCTCAACCTCGAGGGCCTGTGGACCCGGCACGCCGACCCCCAGCCGCTCCTCGACGAGATCGCCGAGATGCCCGTGGAGTCGGCGACCCGCCGCCTCCAGGAGATCTACGCGGCCCCGATCCAGGAGGAGCTGATCGGGCAGCGCATCAAGGAGGTGCGCGACTCCGGTGTCGTCACCGCCGCCGCGCTCTCGCCGCAGCGCACCGCGCAGTTCTCCAAGGCCGTCGTCGACGCGGGTGTGGACATCTTCGTCATCCGCGGTACGACGGTCTCCGCCGAGCACGTCTCGGGCGCGGCCGAGCCGCTCAACCTCAAGCAGTTCATCTACGAGCTGGACGTCCCGGTCATCGTCGGCGGCTGCGCCACGTACACCGCGGCCCTGCACCTGATGCGGACCGGCGCGGCCGGTGTCCTCGTCGGCTTCGGCGGCGGCGCCGCGCACACCACGCGCAACGTCTTCGGTATCCAGGTCCCGATGGCGACCGCGGTCGCCGATGTGGCCGGGGCCCGCCGCGACTACATGGACGAGTCCGGCGGCCGGTACGTGCACGTGATCGCGGACGGCGGCGTCGGCTGGTCCGGCGACCTGCCGAAGGCCATCGCCTGCGGTGCGGACGCCGTGATGATGGGCTCCCCGCTGGCCCGCGCGACGGACGCGCCCGGCCGCGGCCGGCACTGGGGCATGGAGGCCGTCCACGAGGACGTGCCGCGCGGCAAGCTGGTCGACCTGGGCTCCGTCGGCACGACGGAGGAGGTCCTCACCGGCCCCTCGCACACCCCCGACGGGTCGATGAACATCTTCGGTGCGCTGCGCCGGGCGATGGCGACGACGGGGTACAGCGACCTCAAGGAGTTCCAGCGCGTCGAGGTGACGGTGGCGGACTCGCAGCACCGCCGCTGATTGTTCACGGACATACGGGAGGGCCCGGACCGCATGAGCGGGTCCGGGCCCTCCCGTATGCGTGCGGTCAGTCGCTCGCCTTCTTGGCACCGCCATAGGCGGCGAAGGCGGCGATGGCGATGAACATGTACGTCTTGAAGTCCGCGGCCTCGCTCCAGGCGTCGGTCAGCGCACCGAACTTGTCGAAGAAGACGTCCGTGAACGAGACGCTGAACTTGTCGGACACGATCACGGCCATGCCGATGAGCTGGCCGAGGTAGACCGCACCGAGCGACAGGACGGCGCTGACGATCGGCAGGACCGGGTTGCTGCCGCCGACCTTGCCTGCGGCGAAGCCGACCAGGAAGCCGACACCGATGGCGATGTAGCCGACCTCGCGCTCGATCGCACCGGCGATGACGCCGTAGAGGATCGCCGCGACGATTGCCGTGATCACGGCGGTGACCGCACCCAGGGCGATGTTGTCGCGAGCGGGAGCGGCCGGTGCGAACGGCGCGCCGCCGAACTGGCCGGGCTGCTGACCCGCGAACGGGTTGCCGGTCGGGACGCCGGGCTGACCGGGCTGGCCCGGCTGCTGGCCGGCGAACGGATTACCGCCGCCGGGCTGGGCGTCGTACGGCTGCTGCGACTGGTTCGGCGGCGGCACGGGCTGACTCATGGTGGTATCCCCCCTGGGACGGAGCGCACGACTGTGCGAGAAGTGACGCCGCACGCTAGCAGCCGCCTGCGACATCGCCCACCGAAATCCTTGGGGGAACCGCGCTCACAACCGGTGTGCGGCTCCGGCCGGGGTGGCGCCGCGGGTGTCCAGAAGGAGTTGGGCCTTCACGGCGAGGCCCTGGAGGTCGTACGTGCGGTGGTGCTGCAGCAGCAGCGTCAGGTCCGCGCTCGCCGCCGCCTCGTACAGCGAGTCCGCGCGCGGGACGGGCCGTT
Source organism: Streptomyces sp. NPDC048496 (assembly GCF_043200055.1). Classification (NCBI taxonomy): domain Bacteria; kingdom Bacillati; phylum Actinomycetota; class Actinomycetes; order Kitasatosporales; family Streptomycetaceae; genus Streptomyces; species Streptomyces sp. NPDC048496. The sequence continues at coordinate 100,946 of NZ_JBICXB010000003.1, forward strand.
CGCGTACGCGCCAGTCCAGGACATGCGGGTCGTGGTAGCCGATCTGCGCGCCCATGTCCATCAGCCGCGTCGCGATCTCCCGGGCGGGGGACGCCTCCTGGTCGGCGAGGTCCGGCTTGTAGGTGACGCCGAGGAGCAGGACCCTGGCGCCGCGGACGGACTTGCCGTGTTCGTTCAGCAGGGTGGCGCAGCGCTGGATCACGTAACTCGGCATCCGGTCGTTGATCTCCTGGGCGAGCGAGACCATCCGCAGCGGGTGGCCGGGGGTGCGGCTGTTGTACGGGAGGTAGCCCGGGTCGACCGGGGCGCAGTGGCCTCCGACGCCGGGGCCCGGGCGGAACGGCTCGAAGCCGAACGGCTTGGTCTCGGCGCACCGGATGACGTCCCAGAGGTCGACACCGAGGTCGTGGCAGAGCACCGCCATCTCGTTCACCAGGGCGATGTTGACGTGCCGGAAGTTGGTCTCCAGAACCTTCGTCATCTCGGCCTCGCGCGGCCCGCGGGCGCGTACGACCTTGTCGGTGAGCCGGCCGTAGAACGCGGCGGCCGATTCGGTGCAGGCGGGGGTGAGGCCGCCGATGACCTTGGGGGTGTTGGCGTAGACGTGGGCGCGGTTGCCCGGGTCGAGACGGCTGGGGGAGCAGGCGAGGTGGAAGTCGCGTCCGGCGCACAGTCCTGAGCCCTCTTCGAGGAGGGGGCGCACGAAACTCTCGGTGGTGCCGGGGGGCACGGCCGATTCCAGCAGGACCGTGGTGTGCGGGCGGAGTCCGGCGGCGAGGGCGCGGGTGGCGTCGCCGACGGCGGTGAGGTCGATGGTGCGGTCGGCGCCGAGAGGGGTGGGCGCGCAGATCACGGCGGTACGGACCCGGCCCAGCTCGGCCGGGTCGGTGGTGGGCCGGAAGCCCCCCGAGAGCATGCGGCGGATCTCCGAGGCGGTGAGTGCACCTTCGACGGGGGTGCGGCCGGCGGAGAGCTCGGCGAACGGGTGTGGGTCGGTGTCGTAGCCGACGGTGCGGATACCGGCGGCGACGGCGGCTTGGGCGAGAGGCAGGCCGAGGTGACCGAGTCCGATGACGGCGAGGTCTGCGGGCATAGAGGTGGCCGTCCTTCCCTAAGACCATGAGAGCAGAAAGCGCAACCGCTGAGGACAGCGCAATGTCAGACTAGGCGTAAATATGACCTGTATGTCGCATTGCGCGGGGCCCGTCGCCCGGGTGTTGTCCACAGGCAGTGGCTGAAGTCGCGGACCGCGGACAGAATCGAGAGGTGGGTACGGGCGCCCGACCCCCCGGTCGGACCTCAGCCCCGTGCCGGACCCACCCCGATCTACCGGGAGGCAGCAGTGAGGACAGCGACACTGGGACCCGCGGAGCGTGCCGAGGCGCTCGCCGCGATGGCCGAGCGCGAACTGGACGTGCTGGTCGTGGGGGCGGGCGTGGTCGGCGCCGGAACGGCGCTGGATGCGGCGACACGAGGGCTCTCGACCGGACTGGTCGAGGCGCGCGACTGGGCGTCCGGCACGTCGAGCAGATCGAGCAAGCTGATCCATGGGGGACTGCGCTATCTGGAGATGCTCGACTTCGCGCTCGTGCGGGAGGCGCTGAAGGAGCGCGGGCTGCTGCTGGAGCGGCTGGCCCCGCATCTGGTGAAGCCGGTGCCGTTCCTCTATCCGTTGCAGCACAAGGGCTGGGAGCGGTTCTACGCCGGTTCGGGCGTCGCGCTGTACGACGCGATGTCGGTGTCGTCGGGGCACGGCCGAGGGCTGCCCGTGCACCGGCACCTCTCCCGCCGCCGGGCTCTGCAGGTCGCGCCCGCGCTGAGGAAGGACGCGCTGGTCGGGGCGTTGCAGTATTACGACGCCCAGATGGACGACGCCCGCTACGTGGCGGCGCTGGTGCGCACGGCCGCCGGATACGGCGCGCAGGTGGCGAACCGGGCCCGGGTGATCGGCTTCCTGCGCGAGGGCGAACGGGTCGTCGGCGCGCGGGTGGAGGACGTCGAGGCAGGCGGGGAGTACGAGGTCAGGGCCAAGCAGGTGGTCAACGCGACCGGGGTGTGGACGGACGACACCCAGGCGCTGATCGGTGAGCGCGGACAGTTCCACGTCCGGGCGTCCAAGGGCATTCACCTGGTCGTCCCGAAGGACCGCATCCACTCCTCGACCGGACTCATCCTGCGGACCGAGAAGTCCGTGCTGTTCGTGATCCCGTGGGGCCGCCACTGGATCATCGGGACGACGGACACCGACTGGGACCTGGACAAGGCACACCCGGCCGCGTCCAGCGCCGATATCGACTACCTCCTCGAACACGTCAACTCGGTCCTGGCCACTCCGCTGACCAGGGATGACGTCGAGGGTGTCTACGCCGGGCTGCGGCCGCTGCTGGCCGGCGAGTCGGACGCGACCAGCAAGCTCTCGCGCGAGCACACGGTGGCGCACCCGGCCCCGGGGCTCGTCGTCGTCGCGGGCGGCAAGTACACGACGTACCGGGTGATGGCGAAGGACGCCGTGGACGAGGCGGTGCACGGACTCGACCAGCGGGTGGCCGACTGTGTCACGGAGGACATCCCGCTGCTGGGCGCGGAGGGCTACCGGGCGCTGTGGAACGCACGGGCGAGGATCGCGGCCCGCACGGGACTGCATGTCGCCCGGGTGGAGCATCTGCTGAACCGGTTCGGGTCGATGACCGAGGAGATCCTGGAGCTGATCGCCGCCGATCCTTCGCTGGGCGAGCCGCTGCCGGCGGCGGACGACTATCTGAGGGCCGAGATCGTCTACGCCGCCTCGCACGAGGGGGCCCGTCACCTCGACGACGTCCTGACGAGGCGGACCCGGATCTCCATCGAGACCTTCGACCGGGGCACTCGCTCCGCGCGGATATGCGCGGAGCTGATGGCTCCGGTGCTGGGCTGGGACAAGGGGCAGATCGAGCGGGAGGTGGAGCACTACGAGAAGCGGGTGCAGGCGGAGCGGGAGTCGCAGCGTCAGCCGGACGACCTGACGGCGGACGCGGCACGGCTCGGGGCGCCGGACATCGTGCCGATCTGACGGTCCGATCGTCGGTCCGAGCCGATCGGCGGCCCTTCAGGAGATGCGGTGACGGTTCTGCCCCTCGGGGCAGAACTCGGCTTCGAGGAGGGCCGGTTCGAGGGTCGGTTCGGTCAGGGTGTCCGTGTTGATGCGGAACGTCAGGGTGTGTCGGCCGTCTCGGGTGGCTGCGGTACGGACGTAGCTGCCCGCGATGTGGCCGTTGTGACCCCAGACGGTCGTCCCGCACGAGAGCTTCTGCGGATAGATGCCCATGCCGTAGATCCCGTGCGCCGCAACGGTGTTCAGCAGGGTGCTCAGCTGGGCGGGCGGCAGCAGGCGGCCGCCCAGCAGGGCCGCGTAGAAGCGGTTCAGATCGGCGAGCGTGGAGATCAGCTCTCCGGCGGCGCCCGCGGTGCGCGGATCGAGGACAGTGACATCGCGGAGGGTGCCGTCGGCCGGGTCGCGGGAGTAGCCGCGCCCGTGCGGGGCGGGCAGGCCGGTACGGGCGCCGGGGAGCGACGTGCCGGTGAGACGGAGGGGTTTGATGATGCGGTGTCTGATCTCGGTGGCGTAGCTGTGTCCGGTGACGAGTTGAACAACCAGGCCGAGCAGGACGTAGTTGGTGTTGGAGTAGGAGTAACCGCCGGTGGTGTTCATGGGGCGGTGGGCCACGGCCGTATGGATCGCGGCGATGGCGGAGACGGGGTGCGCGCCCGGGACCGCGGTGTAGTCGTAGAGGCCGCTGGTGTGGGTGAGCAGGGCGCGCAGGGTGATGCGGCGGCCGTCGTTGCCGTGGCCGCGTACCAGCCCGGGCAGATGGCTGTCGACGGTGTCGGACAGCTGCAGCCTGTGCTCCCGGGCGAGTTGGAGGACGACCGTCGCGACGAACGTCTTGGTGATGCTGCCTGCCCGGAACCGGTCCGCCGAGCGGATGCCGGGACCCGTGGAACGGTAGGTGGCGCGGCGGACGGAGGAGGTGTCCCGGGTGAGAAGTGCCGCGGCCGGGGCGCCGCCCTCGGCGACGAGCCGGGGGAGGTACGCGGCTGCGGGCGTGAGGTGTGGTTCGCTGGGCAGGCTCGCTGTTCCGAGGCCGAACAGCGTGAGCACCGCCAGGGTGGCGCGCAGCGCCCTGAGCGTCGGCATGGCGGGGAGTCCCTTCCTCCGGCCACATCATGGCGGACCCCGGACCCGGCACCATGACCGGTCCCGGGGTGAGGGACAATGAACGCTCTGCCAGGGCGGGTTGATCGCAGAGGGGACGCATGTCGGAGGCGGAGCAGGCACGGGAGCCCCAACGGGACACGGATGGACGTCTCCTTGCGGGTAGGTACCGGCTCGGGGTGGTGCTCGGCCGGGGCGGTATGGGCACGGTCTGGCGTGCTGTCGACGAGACGCTGGGCCGGACGGTCGCGGTCAAGGAGCTGCGGTTCCCGTCGGCCATCGACGAGGACGAGAAGCGTCGGCTCATCACGCGCACACTGCGCGAGGCGAAGGCGATCGCCAGGATCCGCAACAACGGTGCGGTGACGGTCTATGACGTGGTCGACGAGGACGACCGGCCGTGGATCGTGATGGAGCTCATCGAGGGCAAGTCGCTCGCCGAGGCGGTGCGCGAGGACGGTGTGCTGACGCCGAAGCGCGCGGCCGAGGTCGGTCTTGCCATCCTCGACGTGCTGCGTTCGGCGCACCGCGAGGGCATTCTGCACCGCGATGTGAAGCCGTCCAACGTGCTGATCGCCGACGACGGCCGGGTCGTGCTGACCGACTTCGGCATCGCCCAGGTCGAGGGCGACCCGTCCGTCACCTCGACGGGCATGCTCGTCGGCGCACCGTCGTACATCTCGCCGGAGCGCGCCCGCGGACACAAGCCGGGACCGCCCGCGGACCTGTGGTCGCTCGGCGGACTGCTGTACGCGAGCGTCGAGGGCTCCCCGCCGTACGACAAGGGTTCGGCGATCGCCACCCTGACCGCGGTGATGACCGAGCCGCTCGACCCGCCGAAGAACGCGGGCCCGCTGGAGGAGGTCATCTACGGCCTGCTCGCCAGGGAGCCGGAGCAGCGGCTCGACGACGCGGGTGCGCGGGCCCTGCTCAACGACGTGATCCACGCCGCCGACAAGCCGGCCCCGGTGGTGCCGCCGCCGGCCGACTCCACCCAGGTCATGGCGCTGCCCGGAAGTGTCGTCGCTCCCCGCGCCAAGGGGGCGTCGAAGTCCGGTGAGGCGGCGGAGGGCGCCCGGGACCGGCTGCGCGGTGCGCTGCGTTCCGCGCGGAACGCGAAGGCGGCGCCGGCCGCCGCGGTGGGCGCCGCCGGGGCATCGGGCACTGCGCCGCCCTCTCCCGCGACGCCTCCGTCGGCCGCCCCCTCGACGGGCCCTTCGAAGCCTGCCCGGCCTTCGACTCCGGCGAAGCCGGCCGCTGCCGCCTCCGCCGCCGTACCGTCGCCGCGTTCCGCCACGTCGCCGACCACCCCGCCCCGTGCGTCCATCACGGATGTGGTGCCGCGCCGCACCCTGGCGGTCATCGCGGCCGTGATCGTGCTCGCCGTGATCGGCACGGTCCTCGCCCTCACCCTCAACCCGAGTGGCAAGGACGACGCGAGCGGCAGCAACGGCAAGTCCACCTCGGCCGGGGCCTCGACGGCCGGCGGCTCCCCGGACACCGACAGCGGCAGTGGCAGTGACAAGGCCCAGGACCAGGGCGGCAATCAGGACCAGGGCAAGGGCAAGGACGACAACGCGGACAAGGGTTCGGACGGTTCGAAGGGCGACGACCCGGAATCCGACACGCTGCCCACCGGATACAGAACCATCGAGAACAAGCAGTTCCACTTCACGATGGCGATGCCCGAGGACTTCCGGCTCACCCGCACGGCCGGTCGCAACTCCGGCGGCATCTACAACGTCGACGGAGGCTTTCCGCGCGTCCAGGTCGACTACACCGATTCGCCCGGCGGCGACGCCGCCGCCGCCTGGAACGCCGCCAAGGGCGCCGTCGAGGCCAGCAGCAACGGCTATCAGCACCTCGGCGTGAATGAGGTTCAGTACAACGGCTACCCGACCGTCGCCGACTGGCAGTTCGAGCGCACCCAGCAGGGCCAGCGGATCCGGGTGCTGAACCGGGGCTTCAAGGTCGATGCCACCCATGGTTACGCGATCATGATCAGCTGCAAGGCGAGCGAGTGGGACAGCAAGGAGTGCCGGACGCTGCGCAAGACCGCGTTCGACACGTTCGAGCCCAAGGACTGAGCGGCGGGTTGCGTCGACCCTGCCGCACGGCCGGCGCTTGCCACGTATGGTGAGAAGCCGAGGACCGTACGCAGCCATAACCGTAGGCGAATTGCACAGTATGTGACCGCAATTGACGGTTGATGCGGTCTCGGTGACCGGGGGACAGCGCGCTCTGGGGAGGCGTCGTGGACGACTATGCGGGTCGGGTGCTTGCCGACCGCTACCGCCTGCCGCTGCCGCCTTCCGATGAGTACGAACTGGTCGAGACCCGGGCGTTCGACACGTACAGCGGACAGGAAGTCCTGGTGCGGCACGTGCCGTTGCCGGAGGTCGTGGACGCCGAGGTGCTCGACGGGGACGGGCTACCGCCGGCGGTGCGTCGGGCCGGCGGGCGTACGGTGCGGCGGTCCACGGACCCCGCGGTCCGGCGCGCGATCGAGGCCGCGCAGGCCGCGGCCCAGGTGCCCGATCACCCGAGGCTCGACCAGGTCTTCGACGTGTTCGCCGAGGACGGATCGCTCTGGATCGTGAGCGAACTGGTCGCGGCCCGTCCGCTGGCCGCGTTGCTCGCCGAGCGGCCGCTGAATCCGTACCGGGCCGCCGAGATCGGCTCCGATGTGCTGACGGCCCTGCGGGTGCTGCATGCGCACGGCTGGACCCACCGGAACATCACCGTCCGTACGGTGCTGATCTGCGACGACGGACGCGTCATGCTGACCGGCCTGGCGGCCGGGGCGGCGGAGGAGGCGTTGTGCGGGTATGTGCCGACGCCGCAGCCCGAGGACGGGAACGGTTACGGGCGGCCCGCGCTCGAGTCGGGCCCGACCGGTCCGTTCGCACCGCCCGCGGAGCCCGCCGAACGAGCCGGACCGCCCGGACCCGTCGAGCTGCCGTCCTCGCGGGGTCCGGCCGGTGAACTGGAGGCCGCACGGTCGCCGCTGCATCCCGACGCGGCTGCCCCCGGCGCGGACGGTTCCGCTCAGCTGCGGGCCGCGCGCGCCGGAGCCATCGCCGCCTACCGGGCGGGCGCCCGCGCCGCCGCACGCGTCAGCGAGAACCAGCGACGTGCCCGGACCGGCGAGCCGGAGGAAGTGGACCGGACCGGCAGCCTCCCCGTTCAGCGTCCCGGCCCCCCCGATGCCGGCCGCCCGCAGTTCACGGGTGGGTGGGGCCCCACCGCGACGGACCCGTACGACGACGAGGCCGACGAGGACGACGACGAGTACGACGCCCCGTACGGCGGCGACGGCGGCCAGGGGCCGCCCGACCGGCGGATGCACCTGATCGGCTCATGGGGCGACGGCGCCGACTTCGGGCGCACTGTTCCCGCGGGCGGCTCCAACGAGGACGCCCTGCGCGCCGACGCCCGTCGCCACGGCAACTCCGCACCTCAGCAGCCGGAGCACCGACAGCATCCCACCTCCGGCCGCTGGGACGACATCGTCGCCGGTGACCAGGGAGCCCCCGCCTACCGCGGCCCCGCCACCACCCTCGCCGCCGAGCGCGCCCGGCAGGCACGGATCGCCGTTGTCGGCGCCGTCACCGAGCGCTGGGCACCCGAGCAGGCCGGACCGGTGCACGAGAACTGGCAGCTGGCACCGCCCATCGGCCCGGCCACCGACCTCTGGGCGCTCGGCGCCCTGCTCTACCGCGCCGTTCAGGGCCACGCCCCGTACCCCGAGGAGAACGCGGCCGAGCTCGTCCAGATGGTCTGCGGCGAGCCTCCCGCCTTCGCCGAGGAGTGCGGTCCGCTGCGTCCGGTCGTCGAGTCGCTGCTGCGCCAGGACCCCGCCGAACGCCCGGACTTCGAGGAGCTGCGCGGCTGGCTGCGCTCCCTCGTGCGGTCGGCGCCCGAGCCCGAGGCCGGTCTCGACGTCGTGCCGCTGCCGTCCGTCGACGGCACCCGGCTGCCCGTCGTGCGCCGCCGGGGCGAGCTGGTCCGCAGGCGCCGCGGCCGCATGGGCAGCGCCTCTGCGCACGGCCGCCACCGCCAGACGAGGGAGCGACCCGAGCGGTACGAGAAGCCACGGCCGCCCCGCGAGCCCAAGGGCCCCAAGGCGCTGCGCACTCCGCCCCGCCCCCGGCAGGGCGAAGGACGTGCACCGCGGCGGCTCGGACGGCTGCTGCTCGTGCTGATCCTGCTGGGCCTGGCCGCCGCCATCGCGTACGCCGTGATGTTCATGCCCAAGGCGGACAGCGGTGCCGGGCAGAGCTCTCCCTCCGGTTCCAAGGGCTCGACCGCGGCGGCCTCGGACACCGGCTCCCCCGACTCCTCCGACGGGAAGCCACCGGCACAGTCCGAGCCGCCGTCACCGTCCCGGTCACCCGGTGCGGAGCAGCCGCAGACCAGCCGCTCGGCCGTCGCGCTCGCACCCGGTTACACCCTGCGCAAGGACGCCGAGGGCTTCGAGGTCGGCGTGCTCAAGGGCTGGCAGCACAGCGCCGGCGGCGCCGACCGGCAGGTCAGGTACGGCAGCGACGGGTTCAGCCTGCTGATCGTGCCGGGCCGCGACACCGTGAAGGTGAACGGCGCCGACCCGCTCGTCTACCAGAGCGACAGGGAACGGGAGTTGCAGCCCTTCCGGGACTCCAGCTGGTCGTCGGCGACCGGGCTGCGCCGTATCGACGTCGGCCGGCAGGCCATGGCGGAAGGCCAGTTCACCTGGCAGGACGAGACCGGGCGCGAGGTGTACGTCCGCAACCTCGCGATGATCGTCGACGGCCGCTACCACGTCATCCAGGTGATCGGCCCGGAGAACGAGCGGGACAAGGTGACCGCCGTCTATGAACAGGCCATCGCCTCCTACCGCGTGAACTCCTGAGGCACCGGCAGCGGAAGAGCGCCCGCGCGACAAGCATCACAGTGCGGTTTCTTGAGCGGTGCGAGGTTCCGTGGCCGTGCTCCCCTCCGTAACCTGGCATCCGAAGAAAACGGGGCGGGGAATCGTGGAACGATCACAAGGAACGGACACGGGGCTGGTACTGGCCGGAAGATACCGGCTCGGTGAAGTCCTGGGGCGCGGCGGCATGGGCAAGGTGTGGCGCGCCCATGACGAAGTGCTGCATCGCACGGTCGCCGTCAAGGAGTTGACCGCCGGGCTGTACGTCGCCGAGGCCGACCGGGTCGTGCTGCATGCCCGGACCCAGAAGGAGGCCCGCGCCGCGGCCCGCATCACCCATCCCGGCGTGGTCACCGTTCACGACGTGATCGAGTACGACAACAGGCCCTGGATCGTCATGCAGTACGTCGACGGACCGTCACTCGCCGACGCTGCCAAGGAGAGTGGCGAGATCGCGCCGCGCGAAGCGGCCAGGATCGGCCTCCATGTCCTGAGCGCGCTGCGCGCCGCGCACAGCGCCGGCGTGCTGCACCGGGACGTGAAGCCCGGCAACGTACTCCTCGCCCGTGACGGCTCGGTGCTGCTCACCGACTTCGGTATCGCCGCGATAGAGGGCGACTCGACCATCACCAGGACCGGTGAACTCGTCGGGTCCATCGACTATCTGGCGCCCGAGCGGGTACGCGGCGGCGATCCCGGTCCCGCCTCCGACCTCTGGTCGCTCGGCGCCACGCTCTACTCCGCGGTCGAGGGACGCTCGCCGTTCCGCCGTACGTCCCCGATCTCCACCATGCAGGCCGTCGTCGCCGAGGAACCGCCGCCGCCCGCCCGGGCCGGCGCGCTCGGCCCGGTGATCACCGCGCTGCTCCGCAAGGACCCGGCGGACCGGCCCTCGGCGGCCGAGACGGAACGGATGCTGCTGGACGCGATGGAGGGGCGGGAGCCCCGGGCGGCGCAGGCGTACGTACCGACGCAGCGGGTGCCCGAGGAAGCCCTGCGGGCGACGGACCCGGGTGCCACAGGGCGCACGGCCGGCACCGGGACGGAGGCACTCGACCCCGTACCGCAGTTCACGGCCGCCCCGGTGACCCGCCGCAGCCGCGGCCGGTGGCGTACGACGGTCCTGGTCATCGCGCTGGCCGCGCTGGTAGGCGGCGGCGCCGGGCTGGCCGCGATGAAGTTCGGCGAGAGCTCCGGGACGAGCGGCCCGGAGGGCGGAACGGTCCATGCGACGAACACTCCGCCGCGCACCTCGTCCAAGGATCCGGGGCCCGGCCGCTCCGCCAAGGCAGTGCCCGACGGCTGGCACCCGGTCACCGACCCCAAAGGGTTCAGGCTGGTCGTCCCCGACGGCTGGAAACGCCGGGTGGACGGCCAGAACGTCGACTACACCCCGGACGACGGCGAGCACTACATCCGGATCAGCGTCGACCCGGAGCCCGACTTCGACAACCCGTACATGCACATGTTGGATATGGAGAAGAGGCTCACCGAGCGGCTGCCCGCCTATGAGCGCAAGACCCTCCACTCCAAGCTCTACCGCGATCGTCCCGGCTCCCTCTGGGAGTTCACCTGGACCGAGTCCAAGAAACACCCCGGCCCGCGCCACGCGATCGACCAGATGTACTTCGCGGAGGACGGCGGCCCGGAGTACGCGTTGTACATGTCGGGTCCGGCGGGGGACTGGGACACGACGCGGGACCAGTTCGACACGATGCTGCGGGGCTGGCGCGCCCCGGGTGACGCCCGCTGACGGTGCCTGCGCGTGCGGCACGATGAGCGCACGGAAAACCAGGGGGAGCAGGGGACCTGTGCTGGGCGGAGGACGGTCTGATGTACGACGTCCGGGTGTCGGCGCCGGTCGGCCGGCTCGACGTGGCGCAGGAGCAGTTCGACGCGGCACCGGACTCCTTCACCGCGGCCCGCTGAGGACCACGTTCCGCTGCCGCGCAGTTGTTTCGCGAACGGCCGGCCGGCCCGTCCGGCTCGGCAGATAGCCCCTGATCAGCAAATATGCCGCCAGTGATCGCTGGCTCGATTTGTGGGGACTGTGAAAACCTGTTACCGGCGGGTATCCAAAGTGTGCGGCTGGACATACTCTCGCCCCATGACGGACTCGCAGGCCTCTGCTGCCCACCCTGGTTCGAACCCTGTGGCCGCCGCCCCCGCGGGCGCGCGCACAGCCGCCGATGTGGTGACGCCCGAGGTGGTCGCCCAGTTGACCCGTGGCGTCGTCGGCTCCGGCCGTACCGCGAACCACACCCCCTTCACCGGGGAGAAACTCGCCGACCTGCCGGAGTCCACCCCCGAGGACGTCGCCGAAGCCTTCGCGCGGGCCCGCGTCGCCCAGCCCGCCTGGGCCGCCACCCCCGTCCGGGCCAGGGCCGCCGTCCTGCTCCGCTTCCACGACCTCGTACTCCAGCGCCAGGCCGAGGTCCTCGACCTCATCCAGCTGGAGACCGGCAAGGCCCGCCTGCACGCCCACGAGGAGGTGCAGGCGGTCGCCGTCGCCGCGCGGCACTACGGGCGCAGGGCGTCCTCGTATCTGAAGCCGAAGCGGCACACCGGTGTCGTACCGATGCTGACCAAGGTCACCGAGCTGCGCCAGCCGCGCGGCGTCGTCGGCCAGATCGCGCCGTGGAACTACCCGTTCGAGCTGTCCGTCGGCGACGCGCTGCCCGCGTTCGTCTCCGGCAACGCCCTGGTGATGAAGCCCGACACGGAGACCGCGCTCACCGCGCTCTGGGCCCGCGACCTGCTGATCGAGGCCGGGCTGCCCGCCGAGGTGTTCCAGGTTGTCCTCGGTGACGGACCGGTCGTCGGTCCCGAGGTCGTCAAGCACGCCGACTACGTCTCGTTCACCGGATCCACCCGTACCGGCCGCGAGGTCGCCCAGAGGGCCGCCGCCCGCCTGGTCGGCGTCTCGCTGGAGCTCGGCGGCAAGAACGCCATGCTGATCCTGAAGGACGCCGACGTGGAGAAGGCCGCCGCGGGCGCCGTCCGCGCCTGCTTCTCCTCCGCCGGACAGCTCTGCATCTCCATCGAGCGGCTGTACGTCCACGAGTCTGTCGCCGACGACTTCGTGGCGCGGTTCGCCGCCCGTACCAAGGCCATGCGGCTCGGCAGCTCCCTCGCGTACGGCGCCGACATGGGTTCGCTCGTCGGTGAACGCCAGCTGGAGACCGTCACGCGGCATGTCGCGGAGGCCGTCGAGAAGGGCGCCACACTCGTCGCGGGCGGCGTCGCCCGCCCCGACATCGGCCCGCTGTTCTACGAGCCGACCATCCTCGACGGCGTCGAGGCACCGATGGCCGTCTGCACCCAGGAGACCTTCGGCCCGGTCGTCTCCATCTACCGCTTCCGTGACGAGGACGAGGTCATCGCCCTCGCCAACGCCACCCCGTACGGCCTGAACTCCAGCGTCTGGACCAAGGACTCCAGGCGCGGCCACCAGGTCGCCGCCCGGCTGCGGACCGGCACGGTCAACATCAACGAGGGGTACGCCCCCGCGTACGGCAGCGTGCAGTCCCCGATGGGCGGCATGAAGGATTCCGGTCTCGGCCGGCGGCACGGCTCCGAGGGCATCCTCAAGTACACCGAGGCCCAGACGGTCGCCCAGCAGAGGCTGATCCCGCTCGCCCCGTCCTTCGGGATGGACGACGAGAAGTATGCGGCGTTCATGAGCCGCAGCCTGAAGGCGATGAAGGCGTTCCGCCTGCGCTGAGCCCGTCACACCGCAGCACGATCTGTCCTTTTCGCACCGAGGAGAGCCATGTCCCAGGACAGCCCTGCCCAGAATCAGGCCGGACCGGCGGGTGAGACCGACGACGACGCGGCGTACGACTACGACGTCCTCGTCGTCGGCTCGGGCTTCGGCGGCGCGGTGTCCGCCCTGCGGCTGAGCGAGAAGGGGTACCGGGTCGGGGTCCTGGAGGCGGGCCGCCGCTTCACCCCCGGCACCCTCCCCAAGAACTCCTGGGACATCAAGAACTACCTGTGGGCCCCCGCCCTCGGGCTCTTCGGCATCCAGCGCGTGCATCTGCTCGGCAAGGTGATGGTGCTCGCCGGGGCGGGCGTCGGCGGTGGCTCCCTCAACTACGCCAACACGCTGTACGTCCCGCCGGCCCCGTTCTTCGACGACCGCCAGTGGGCTTCCATCACCGACTGGCAGGACGAGCTGACGCCGTACTACGACCAGGCCAAGCGGATGCTCGGGGTGCGGCTCAACCCCACGATGACCCCGTCCGACGTCCATCTGAAGGCGGCCGCGCAGGCCATGGGCGTCGGCGACACCTTCCATCTCGCCCCGGTCGGTGTCTTCTTCGGCGACGGCAACGACGCCGACGGCACGGCGAGGGCGAAGCCCGGCGGAACGGTCGCCGACCCGTACTTCGGCGGCGCGGGCCCCGCCCGCAAGGCCTGCACCGAGTGCGGCGAGTGCATGACGGGCTGCCGCCACGGCGCGAAGAACACCCTCAACGAGAACTACCTCCACCTCGCCGAGAAGGCCGGCGCGGTCATCCACCCGATGACCTCCGTCGTCGCGATCACGGACGACCCGGAGGGCGGGTACCACGTCACGACCGTCCCGACGGACCGCCGGAAGAAGGGCGGGCCGACGCGGCTGCGCGCCCGCAAGGTGGTCGTCGCGGCGGGCACGTACGGCACCCAGACCCTGCTCCACACCATGAAGGACAAGGGGCTGCTGCCCCGGCTCTCCGCCAGGCTCGGCGAGCTGACCCGTACCAACTCCGAGGCGCTCGTCGGCTCCGGGACCAGCGACCGCCGCTACCGCAGGAAGCACGGCACCGCGAAGGCCGACTTCACCCAGGGTGTCGCCATCACGTCCTCGGTCCACCCCGACGAGAACACCCACATCGAGCCGGTCCGCTACGGCAAGGGTTCCAACGCCATGGGCTCCCTGTCGATCCTCCAGGTCCCGTACGGCAGCCGTCGGGTGCTGCGCTGGCTCGGCAACATGGCCAAGCACCCGGCCCTCGCCGTCCGGTCGCTCTCCAACCGCCGCTGGTCGGAGCGGACCATCATCGGTCTCGTCATGCAGTCGCTGGACAACTCCCTGACGACGTACCGCAAGCCCAGCGGTATCGGAAAGGGCCTGCTCACCGCCCGGCAGGGGCACGGGGCGCCCAACCCCACCCAGATCGAGGAGGCGACGCGCAGCGCCTCGTTGCTCGCCGACGAGATCAACGGCTTCGCCGGGTCGAACGTCGGCGAACTGATGGGTACCCCGCTCACCGCGCACTTCCTCGGTGGCTGCCCGATCGGTGCGAGCGCGGCGGACGGGGTCATCGACCCCTACCACCGGCTGTACGGGCACCCGGGCATCTCGGTCGTGGACGGCTCGGCGGTCTCCGCGAACCTCGGCGTCAACCCGTCGCTGACCATCACCGCGCAGGCGGAGCGGGCCATGTCGTTCTGGCCGAACAAGGGCGAGGCGGACCCGCGCCCGGCGCAGGGCGAGGCGTACGAGCGGCTGGCCGCGGTCGAGCCGAAGGCACCGGCGGTGCCGAAGGAGGCGTTCGGCGCGCTGAAGCTGCCGTTCCTGGGTCTGCCGACGGTCCCGCCGAAGAAGAAGCAGTAGGGCCTCTCTTTCGGACCGGGCCGGTTCCGGACAGCGGAAAGGGGCTGCACCCCCCTCCGAGTGCAGCCCCTCACGCCTACCGGTGACCTCGCCCGTTACGCGGCGGCGTCACCGTTCCTGCGACGCCGCACGACGAACATCGCACCGGCGCCGAGCACCACGGCCGCGCCGCCCGCAAGGGCGAACATCGGCACCGCGGAGGACGAACCGGTCTCGGCGAGCGTGCCGGAGACCTGGCCCTTGGTGTTGGAGGACGGCTTCGCGGCCGGGACCGGAGCGGTGCCGCCGGTCTGCGGCGTCGAACCGCTGCCGCCGGACTTCACGATCTGGAACTTGTACGCGACGTCGCTGACGCCCATGCAGTCCTTGTCGCCGACGTACAGACCGGCGCCGAGGGTGAAGCCGGCGCCGACCGGGGCGGTCGACTTCACGTTGATGCGGAGCGGGATGTCGACCTCGTAGCCCGCGCGGATCTCGTCGGACTGGCCGACGTAACCCACCGCGCGGCCGTCCTCGCTGAGGTCCTCCCACGTGTTGGTGTCCGGGTCGAGTGCCTGGAGGCTGACCTGCTTCGACTTGAACAGGTCGTTGCCGTCCTTGTCGGAGGCGGCGCCTGCGAAGTAGTCGATCTCGCGCACGGTCGTCTTCGACGAGTTGTAGACGTTCATCTTGAACTTGTGCCAGCCGCTGCCACGGGCGATCTTGCCGGGCAGGCCGTTGATCGAGATGTCCAGGTCGGACTTCTCGCACTCGGTCGGCTCCTGCGGGTCCTCGGACTCGGACGGCGTGCTGGAGGGCGTGCCGGACGGGGTGGCGCCGGTGTCCGCGGACGGCGTGCCGGACGTCTTCGCCGCAGGCTTGTCCGTCTCCTCCGCGGTCTTGCCGGTCTCCTCGGCGGGCGAGGAGGTGTTCTCGGCGGGAGCTGTGGTGGTGACCTCGTCGGACGGCGTGCCGCTGGGCGTGGTCTCGGCGCTCTCGGTCGGCTCCGGGTTCGTCGACTCGACGGTGGTGACGGTGTCGTCGGCGAACGCGACCGGGGCGGCCAGGATGGCTGCGGGTGCTATGACTGCGGTGGCGGCGGCCACCGCCATGGCGCGGCGAAGCTTCATGAAGACCTCAGAAGTACGGTGTACCGCTGTGGCCGCGGTACGCGGGTGGGGACGGGCCTTCCGCGGTGGAGTCACGGGTGGGGCCATTGTTCTGCATGCATGACCAACCACCCGCCGCAATGGTTGTCCCGGTGTTGACAGAATCTTTATGTGATACGTGCCACATGGCGCTCCGTCGCCCCCGTGGCCTGCGGAAATCCGCCGCCGCTCCATGACCAAGGGCCCCGCGGTCCGGTGTAAACCGGTCCGCGGGGCCCCTGTCGATCAGCACCGACGTCAGGGCAGCGCCGGTGCCGAGGGGCGGCGCCGGGGGCGGCGCCGCGGGAAGGTGGTGCATCGGGTCGGCGCCGCCGCGTGCGAGGTGTCGACCCACGTCGTGGGTAGTGCGATATGGGGGACTTGCCCCTTGCATCGTGCTGGATCGGCTGCGTCCCGTGCAACCGTTTCGTCCTGATACGGTCGGCTCCGGGCGTCCCCGGAGCCGACCGCTCTTGGGGTGACCGGGCTGCTGTCCCCTGCTGACCGGTCACGCACGCTGGGGCGCGGTCCCACGGCGTACCTGCAGTACGCCACACGCTCCAGCGGAGCCACGCGTGGTTTCTTCCTGAGCCGCCCCTGGCTGGCACGGACACCGGGACCAACGAAGTCGGCGAGGCGCCGGTCACGCGCCGTACGGGTGAGAGCTTGTCGGGTGGCCGGTTGATTGCGCTGCGATGGGGGCCTCGATGGTCTTGGTTCGGGCGGTCTTGCGGTGGGATTCATGGCTCCACCTTGATGGCTGCCCGGCGAGTCGGACGAGCGTCAGGCGGGTCATCGCCACCTTGATCATGGCCTCGGGGGTCGCGGTCAGCCGTTCGTGGTCGCGGGCCGGTCGACGGTTTCGGAGCAGCCGGCCGAAACTTCGCTCCACGGCTCATTGCTACATGATTTGCTACCATCGCTTCATGGACACTCCAGCGGAGTACGCCCCCGACGAGGGGCCTGCCCAGAAGGTCAGCGTCTCCATGCCGGCCGGCCGGATCGCCGCCGTGAAAGCGCGCGTCGGTGCACGAGGCTTCTCGGCCTACATCAGCGCGGCCGTCGAGCGGCAGATACAGCGTGACCTGCTGGAGGAGCTGTTGCAGGCCAAGGAGTCGGAGATCGGCCCACCGTCCCCCGAAATCCAGGAATGGGCTGCGGAAATCTTCCGGGAGGCGGAAGGGCTGGCGGCGCAGGAGCGCGCCGAGCCCGCACGTGAGGGGGACGCGGAGTGGGACGCGCGCAAGGCCGGTTGAGTCACGGCGTCGTGATCCTCGACTCCGAGGGGCTGAACAGGTTCATCCGTAACGACCATCACGTCACCGGGCTCATTCGCGCGGCCCAGTCCAAGGACGCCCTGGTCGCCATCAGTAACCTGACCCTGATCGAAGCGTGGCATTCCAAGATCAGCATGGATCGCTTCCGGTGGCACGTCTCCCACCTCCATGTGCTGCCTGTCACCGAGGCCATCACATGGCAGGCCATCGACCTCCTCCGCAATGCAAACCTCCACGGACACAAGTACGCGATCGACTCCGTCGTGGCGGCGACGGCGCTGGGCTTCGCAGGTCCCCGGATTGTTGTCACGTCGGACGTGGACGACATCAACAAGCTCTGCGGTGACCGCGTGCGCGTCGTGGGCGTCTGACGGGATCGAAACCGATGCGGGGGTCCCGCACGGATGCGACCCGCCTTGATCCATTCGGTTCCGTACCTGTTCGATCTGCGGATGACCGATACCGATGCCGATGTGGATCTGGGCGCTGTCACCGCCCCCTCCGGAGCCCTCGGCGGCCATGGAGACGAGCCGGGCCTTGAGCTTGCCGGTCGGGATGCCGGAGATCAGCTGCCGGAACCGTTTCTGAGGGCCGTGCTTCTCCCGGGTCTTCTCGGTGGTGAAGTCGAGGTCTTCGATGCCGATCGCGGCGACACCGACAGACTTGGCCCAGTTGATCAGGCGGGCAGTGCGTGGCGGATCTGGGCGTCGCGGTGACCGGCCGAACCGGACAGGTCATAGGGGAAACGCCGCGGCCCGCCGACCGGGTTGCCGTGGACATCGAGCCGGTAGGCGGCGAAGTGGTCGGCGTTGGTGTCGACGCCGACCATGCCACGCGCGGCCGGCTGGGCAACACCGCTCCGGCCGCGATTCCCCAAAGGGCCAACCCAGCTGCCCTTGTCGTAGAGACGACATGTCGCAATCACGGCACCCGCAACAGGTGACACGCGGGCCTCGGAAGCCGGAGTCTTGATCCGAACCGCGCGCTCCACGCCTGCACCTTCTCGAAGAGGCCCCCGATGATGCACCCACGGCTCCGCCCAGCCGCGCTCATAGCGGCAGGTGCCCTCATCGCCGCCCTGGCTCCTGTCCTGGCCCCGTCCTCCCACGCGGCCGCCGCCACCGCCCGCCCGGCGGCCCCCGCTTCCCGGACCTCCACCGTCACCCTCGTGACCGGAGACCGGGTGCACCTGGAGCGCTTCCCCGACGGCCGCCAGGCCGTCTCCGTCGAGCCGGGCGGGGAAGGCGCGGGGGGCAGCTACGAGCAGGTGGAGATCGACGGCGACCTCTACGTACTCCCCGGCGAGGCACTGCCGTATCTGGCCACCGGCGCACTCGGCCGCCAGCTGTTCAACATCACCGGCCTGGTGGAGCAGGGCTTCGACGACGCCCGCACCAAGAGCATCGCGCTGATCGCCCGCTACCGCTCCGGCGTCCGGCTCGACTCCGCCGAGGAGCCCGTCGGTTCCAGCCACCCCTCTCACGACAGCCACCCCCGCCGCGCCGCCTGCCACACCAACTGCGTCCGCGTCGCGGCGCCGGCGCGCTGCATCAGCACCTGGATCCGGCGCTGCACCGTGCGCTGGCTGACCCGTAGCTGCGAGGCGATCGCCTTGTCCGCGACCCCGGCGACGACCAGGGACAGCAGATACCGCTCGTCGTCGGCGACGTTCGCACCGGGCCGCGGACTGCCGCCGAAGTCGGCCAGCTCACCGGAGTCCGTGACGTGCAGCGGCGACGCCGCCGCCCACTGGCTCTCGAACAGCGCGATCAGCGCGTCGAGCAGGCTGCTGCCGTGCACCACCGCGGCCGTCGGCTCACCCATCGAACCACCCGAACCGCCGTGCATCAGCGGGCAGATGGCGATCGAACCGTCCGCGATCACCATCCGCACCGGCAGCGTCCCGGTAGCCCGCGCCTGCTCACCCGCGCGGATGCTCCGGGCAACGTTGTCGACCATGCCGGGCTCCTCCAGCAGCGCGCGCTCGTAGATAGCCTCGTACCGCACCCCACGGGCGAGCAGCTCCCACTCCTCGTCGTTCTCCGCCGCAGGCATGGCCACATGGCCGGCCTTGCAGAGCCACCGCATCTCACTGGCCCCGTACGCCATATGACGCAGCCGCTGGCGGATCACACTCACCCCCGTGATCACCTCGACAAGCTGCCCCGCGTCATGCCGCCGCCCCCCGGCCCGGTACTCCTCGGTGAGCTGCTCCACCCCCCGCCGCGCCGACTCCAGCGCCTCATGCCCACGCAGCAGCAGCGGACGCAGCGCTGCATCGGGCGCCACCGGCACATAGCGCACCGCGCCCCCCGCCGGCGAAATGGCCACCCGCCCCACCAGCCCCTTGTCGTGGAGCGAGGCCAACAGCCTGTGTGCCTGCGCCACTTCGAGCCCCAGATGCTCAGCTATCACCGCGGCATCAGCCTCACGCACCCCGACGAGGAAGCGGTACACCCGCTCCTCCCTTGCCTCGATCCCCGCGGCCTCCAGCATGAATCCGCCTCTCACGACGCCCCCACCCACCCCAACCGATGTACCACCCACCGGACAGAGCGTGATCCAACCACACCCGCACACCGGGACGATGTCCGCGCCAGTGCCCCTCCCGGCAAGCTTTGCCCCGTCGCGTCGTCCGGCACGCCCGCTCGCCGCGTTGGCCAAAAGCCCTGGTAGCTCTGCTACAAGGACTTCCGGCCGCCTTGCGATCGCACGCACCGGACGACGCTCCTCACGGGGCAAACATTGCCGGGCGCGGCACTAGCACGCACGACGGCCCTCGGACTTCGATACGCGCGAAGTGGCGGCGAGCGGACATGTCGCTTCTTCGTCAGGCGCGGCCGTAGCGTCGGTGCCCCTTCCTGCCGAGGCTTGACCCGCCGGTCGCGGAACCCTCCCTGCCGGCGGAAGGAGAGCGTTCAGCATGCGTTTCAGGCGAAGAGCCGCACTGCTCAGCTTCACCTTGGCGACCACCATGGCCACCACCGTGGCCGGCGGCGGTCTGGTGTACGGTGCCACCCCCGCACCGAAGACCGGGAAGGACGCGGTAACCACCCCGTCCCAGGCAGAAGTCCGCACCGCGAAGGTCACCCTCGTCACCGGAGACCAGGTGACGGTGGCCACGAGGGCGGGCAAGACCCTCGCCGTCAACATCACCCCGTACCACCGCAGTGCGGCCGAGCTGCGGACGTACACCGTCGGCACCGATGTGTACGTGATCCCGCGCGACGCCGAAGCACTGGTGCACAACGGCCAGGTGGACAGCCGGCTGTTCAACGTCACCCAGCTCATCGCCCAGGGGTACGACGATGCCCACCACGCGTCGACCCCGATGATCGTGCGCTACGCGTCCGGCGCCAAGGACACCGCACCCGGCGGAGCCCGCCTCACACGGAAGCTCCCTGGCGTACGCGGAGCCGCCGTCAGCGCCGACAAGCGCAAGGGCGCCGCGTTCTGGGAGGCCGTCGACGACGACAGCGCCCGCGCAGGAACCCCCAAGGCCCGCCTGTCGGGCGGCGTCCAGCGCCTCTGGCTGGACGGGAAGGTCAAGGCGCTCCTCGACAGGAGCGTCCCGCAGATCGGCGCCCCGGAGGCGTGGAAGGACGGTTTCGACGGCACCGGCGTGAAGGTCGCGGTACTGGACACCGGTGTCGACGCCACCCACCCCGACCTCGCCGGCCGCATCGTGGAAAGCCGCAGCTTCGTCCCCGGCGAGACGGTGCGCGACGGCCACGGCCACGGCACCCACGTCGCCTCCACCATCGTGGGAAGCGGAGCCGCCTCCGGCGGGAAGTACCGGGGCGTGGCACCGGGCGCCGGGCTGATCGTGGGCAAGGTGCTCGACGACGGCGGCAGCGGCTCGGAATCCTCGATCATCGACGGGATGGACTGGGCCGCGCACTCGGGGGCGAAGGTCATCTCCATGAGCCTGGGCGGCGGGGAAGGCGCCGACGGCACCGACCCCATGGCGATGGCGGTCAACGAACTGACGGCGCAGACCGGCGTGCTGTTCACCATCGCGGCGGGCAACAGTGGCCCCGCGGCGACGTCCGTCGGCTCACCCGGAGCCGCCGACGCGGCCCTGACGGTCGGCGCCGTGGACTCCACCGACGCGGTCACCGACTTCTCCAGCCGGGGCCCACGAGGCGGTAACGGCGGGCTCAAGCCGGAGATCACCGCGCCGGGCTCGCGGATCGCCGCCGCCCGCGCCGCCGGCACGACGATGGGCACACCGGTGGACGGCTCGTACACCACCGCGAGTGGCACCTCCATGGCCACGCCGCACGTGGCCGGCGCCGCCGCGATCCTCGCGCAGCGCCACCCCGACTGGACGGCGGCCCGTTTGAAGAGCCAGCTGATCAGTACGGCCAAGACCACCGCAGCCACCTCCGTCTACGCCCAGGGCGCCGGCCGCGTGGACGTGGCACGCGCACTCCGGCAGCCCGTATCGGCCAGCGGCACGGCCGACTTCGGACTGCGGGACTGGGACGCCACCGCCCCGGTCGGGAAGAAGATCGAGTACGTCAACGACGGCGACCAGCCGGTCACCCTCGCCCTGAAGGTCGAGAACGCGGGCGAGGAACTGCCGGCCGGAGTGCTCAGCCTGGGAGCCGACTCGGTGACCGTGCCGGCGCACGGCACCGCCGAGGTCGACCTCACCCTCAACACCGCCGGCGTGACGACCGGATCCCACGGCGCGCACGTCACCGCGGTCTCCGCCGACGGGCGGACGGCGGCAGTGACGGCGGTCGGCTTCGGCCGGGACGTACAGCGCTTCGACGTCACGCTGAAGGTGCTCGACCGCGACGGCAAGCCGACGAGCGGCATCGCGGCGGTCACCGCCTGGCAGCTGGGCCGCTACGGACTGCCCGAGACGTACCCGGTCGCAGCGGACGGGACCGTCGTGGTGCGGGTACCGCGCGGCGAGCACGCCTTCATCTCGGAGATCTTCCACTACACCTCCGACTGGAGCCGGCTGGAGGAGTACACCTACGCCGCCCAGCCGGGCACGGTGATCGACTCCGATCGGACCTTCACCCTGGACGGCGCCAAGGCAGGGCCGGTCACCATGACCACCTCCCGGCCGACGGAGACCAACCGCGCCCGCATCGGTCTGAACTTCCAGGCCGTGGACGGCGACCTCATCCACGACCGCGAGATGTGGCTGGACGGCGAGACGGCCGTGTACTCCATCCCGTCGCAGACCGCGAACGAGCGCTTCGAATCGCGCACCGGCTGGTCGCTCGGCGCACCCGCACTCGACGCCCGCCTCGTCGGGCACGGCAACCGGACCCTGGACGCCGCCTACCTCGAGGGCTGGACGGGCTCCGCACGTATCGACGGCACGCGCGTCCTGCGCGTGGCGAAGGCCGGCGAGGACGTCCGGGGCAAGCTCGCCCTGGTGAAGCGGAGCGCCGAGCGCACGGTGCGAGAGCAGGTCGACGACGCCGCGAGCGCCGGTGCGCTCGCCATCCTCATCTACAACGACATCCCCGAGAACTGGCTCGCAGGCAACTGGGGCACGACGGCCACCAAGATCCCGGCGATGACCCTCTCCGGCACCCAGGGCGAGGAGCTGGCGGCCCTGGACAACGCCATGATCAAGATCTCCGGTACGGCGGTGAGCCCGTACTCCTACGAACTGCTGAAGTACCGCAAGGGCGGCATCCCCGCCGACCAGCGCTACCGGGTACGCGACGAGGAACTGGCCACCGTGGACTCCTCGTTCCACGCCTCGACGCCGGCCACCGAAGGCGGATACGCCCGGCTGACGCGCTCGCCGATGCAGCCGACGGCGTACTTCGGCTTCGACCGGGTGGTCCTGCCGCGCTCCCGGACCGAGTACGTCTCCGCAGACGTGCCCACCTGGGAAGCGGTGAAGGCAGGTCCCGTGTGGGGGTGGGACGGCTCCTGGAAGCTGACGAGCATCTCGACGCTCAAGGCCGGACAGCGCGTGCACCGCGACTGGAACAAGGCCGTGGTCCGCACCGCGCTGCCGGACGCACAGTCCAACTCGGCCGTCCGGCAGGGCGATGTCGGTGTGGTCATGTCGGGCGGTCTGCTCGACACCGCGCCGGACCAGGCCTTCTCCGCCGAAGCCGCCAGCGACAAGGCGCTGTCCACCGTCTACCGGGACGGCCAGCTCCTCGGCAGCATCCGTTCGGCGCCCGTCGCCTTCCCGATGACGGCACAGCGCGCCGAATACCGCGTGGTCACCGACGTACAGCGGGACGCCCCCGGCTGGACGACCTCCACCAAGGTGCGCACCGACTGGCGCTTCCACTCCGAGCGGAAGGAAGGAATGACCCTGCTCCCCGTCCTGTCGGTCGACTACCGACTCGACGTCGACCAGGCCAACAGCGCCCGGCCGCACTCCACCACCCGCATCGGACTGGGCGTGCGCTACCCCAAGGGCCTGAACGGTCTGAAGCTCGCCGGGGCGAAGCTGTGGGCCTCGTACGACGACGGCACCAACTGGCGGCAGGTCCGCCTCGACGGCGGCCTCAACGGCACGATCGACAACCCCGCGAACGCGGACTTCGTGTCGCTGCGCGTGCAGGCCACCGATGCCGATGGCAACACCATCGAGCAGACGGTGACCCGCGCCTACCAGATCCGCCGCTGACCGATGCCGGGGCGCCTGCACCGCAGGCGCCCCGGCGTGCGCGTCCACCCAGCGACGGCCACATGGGCGGGCCACACGTGGTATCCGGCCACTGCTGGGCGACCCGATTCCGAACTCGGATACGCCTCCGGAGCCCCCGTCGGCCGCCGCGCGCCCGGCCTGCGGGTGTGTGCACGCGGCCGGCCTGCGGGGAGTCACACGCGGCCGCGGCACAGCTCCAGCAGCGTCATGGCGAGCGAGGTGCCGGGCTTGCCGAGCGCCTTCCGGTACTGGCCGAGGATCTCCATCTCGCGGGAGAGGTTGACCCGGCGGCCGCCGGAGGTGATCCGCGCCTCCTGAATGACTGCCGAGACGGCCATCCGTTCCTGGACAAGCCCGATGATCCGGTCGTCGAGGGCGTCGATGCGCTCGCGGGCGTCACCGATCAGCCGGGCGGCCTCATCGGTGTTCGCGCCGGTCTTCTCGATGGGGGTCTTCGCGGCGGCGGTGCTGTTGCTCATGGTGTGACTCCTGGGGGATGTGGTCCCCGGAGCGGTCGGACCCCGGACGCAGAACGCCCCGGGCCTGTCGGCCCGGGGCGCCTGGAACGTTGCTTGTCAGTTGCTCAAGCAGCACGACCATGGCAGCCGGCGGGCCGGATGCCATAGGTAAAGACGAAGGTCGTGTGCTGACGCATGGTGCCAGTATGGACCCGCGCCGGGCGACGGGCCAACGCGCGGCCCGGATGCTGAGACGCCGCCGGCGGCACGGCCGCGCGCTCCCTTCCGGCCGATGCCCGGAGGGCCTGCGCCCGTACCCCGGAAGGCGCGGAAATCCGTCTTCCTCGCAACCCCGGTAGAATCGGCAGAACCGACCCCCCTCTCAACGCCGGAAGGCCGCCCCCGTGCCAGCAGCACCCCCCGCCGCCCCCGACACCACACCCGACGTGGTCCTTGTCGTCGACTTCGGCGCGCAGTACGCCCAGCTCATCGCCCGCCGCGTCCGTGAGGCCCGGGTCTACAGCGAGATCGTCCCGTCCACGATGCCGGTGGCCGAGATGCTGGCCAAGAACCCCCGGGCGATCATCCTGTCCGGCGGCCCCTCCTCGGTGTACGCGGACGGCGCGCCCAGCCTCGACCGCTCGCTGTTCGAGGCCGGGGTCCCGGTCTTCGGTATGTGCTACGGCTTCCAGCTGATGGCCACCACGCTCGGCGGCACCGTCGACGACAACGGTGCCCGTGAGTACGGCCGTACCCCGCTGACGGTCTCCAAGACCGGCTCCACGCTCTTCGAGGGCACGCCCGCCGAGCAGTCCGTCTGGATGTCGCACGGCGACGCCTGCTCCGCCGCCCCCGAGGGCTTCACCGTCACCGCGTCCACGGACGTCGTACCGGTCGCCGCCTTCGAGAACGACGAGAAGAAGCTCTACGGCGTCCAGTACCACCCCGAGGTCCTGCACTCCACGTACGGCCAGCAGGTCCTGGAGCACTTCCTCTACCGCGGCGCGGGCATCGAGCCGACCTGGACCACGACGAACGTCGTCGAGGAGCAGATCGCGCTGATCCGTGAGCAGGTCGGCACCAAGCGCGCCATCTGCGGACTCTCCGGCGGTGTGGACTCCGCGGTCGCCGCAGCCCTCGTTCAGAAGGCCATCGGCTCCCAGCTGACCTGCGTGTACGTGGACCACGGTCTGATGCGCAAGGGCGAGACCGAGCAGGTGGAGAAGGACTTCGTGGCCGCCACCGGCGTCCAGCTGAAGGTCGTCGACGCCGAGGAGCGGTTCCTGAAGGCGCTGGCCGGGGTCTCCGATCCCGAGCAGAAGCGGAAGATCATCGGCCGCGAGTTCATCCGCGTCTTCGAGCAGGCCCAGGCCGAGCTCGTCGCCGAGGCGGGCGCGGCCGGTGAGGACGTCGCGTTCCTCGTGCAGGGCACGCTCTACCCGGACGTCGTCGAGTCCGGCGGCGGCACCGGCACCGCCAACATCAAGTCCCACCACAACGTGGGCGGCCTCCCCGACGACATCGAGTTCCAGCTCGTCGAGCCGCTGCGGCAGCTGTTCAAGGACGAGGTCCGGATGGTCGGCCAGGAGCTCGGCCTGCCGGAGGAGATCGTCCAGCGACAGCCGTTCCCCGGCCCCGGTCTCGGTATCCGGATCGTCGGCGAGGTCACCAAGGACCGGCTCGACCTGCTGCGCGAGGCCGACGCCATCGCCCGCGAGGAGCTGACCGCGGCCGGACTCGACCGCGACATCTGGCAGTGCCCGGTGGTCCTCCTGGCCGACGTCCGCTCGGTCGGCGTCCAGGGCGACGGCCGCACCTACGGTCACCCGATCGTGCTGCGCCCCGTCTCCTCCGAGGACGCGATGACGGCCGACTGGTCGCGCCTGCCGTACGAGGTCCTGGCGAAGATCTCCACCCGCATCACCAACGAGGTCGCCGACGTCAACCGCGTCGTCCTCGACGTGACGAGCAAGCCGCCGGGCACCATCGAGTGGGAGTAACCCCCCACCGCAGGGCCAACGCCGATGCCGTCGCTCGTTCATCCGGGCGGCGGCATCGCCGTGTCCGGGGCCGCTGCTCCGGCGAATCGATACGTGATCGCTCTGGCCACCTGCGGTGACCGGCGGTAGCTTCCGTCCGAATGCCCTGGGAGCCCCGAGGAGTCGCCATGCCCGAGCCCACGCCGATCCCCGTCGAACGGCTGCAGTTCGCGATGCCGCCCGTCCACGAGTCGGCCGGCGAGGAACGCGCGCACCGCAAGGA
Organism: Streptomyces sp. NPDC048496; assembly: GCF_043200055.1. NCBI lineage: Bacteria > Bacillati > Actinomycetota > Actinomycetes > Kitasatosporales > Streptomycetaceae > Streptomyces > Streptomyces sp. NPDC048496. Next base: position 127,419 of record NZ_JBICXB010000003.1, read on the forward strand.
GCGGCTGGCCGGGGCGTTGCGGCTGTTCGGTGAGTACGGGTACGAGGACGGGGTCTCCGGCCACCTCACCGCGCGGGACCCGGAGTTCGCCGACTGCTTCTGGGTCAACCCGTTCGGCGCCCCCTTCGACGGGATGAGCCCGGAGGATCTGATCCTGGTCAACGGCGACGGGCAGGTCGTCGAGGGGCGCCATCACGTCAATCAGGCGGCGTTCGCCGTCCACGCCCAGGTGCACCGGGCGCGCCCGGACGTCGTCGCCGTCGTGCACACCCACTCCCTGCACGGCCGGGCGCTGTCCACGCTCGGTGAGTTCATCGAGCCGATCACCCAGGAATCCTGCGCGTTCTACGAGGATCACGCGGTCTACCAGGCCTACACGGGGGTCGTGGTCGACGAGGACGAGGGGCGCCGGATCGCGGCCGCGCTCGGCACCCGCAAGGCGATCATCCTGCGCAACCACGGGCTGCTGACCGTCGGTGACTCGGTGGACGCGGCCGCCTGGTGGTTCCTCGCCATGGAGCGCTCCTGCCAGGTGCAGCTGACCGCGCGGGCGGCCGGGAAGCCGGTGCTGATCGAGCACCGGGACGCCGTCGCCACCCGCGATCAGCTCGGCAGCGACCTGGTGGCCTGGATCAATTACCAGCCGCTGTGGAAGCGGATTGCCCGAACGTTCTGACGATCTGTGCGTCCGGACCGCCCCGATGCGGCACCTGCCCGTCCCGTACGGCACAATTCGCAGCAATCGGTGGTCAGTTGGCAGTACTGGGGCGGGAAAGGGCGGCGTTCTCCGTGGCGTTGGACGAGGCACGACAAGGCGCGCACGGCGGTGGCTGTACGTGCGGCGACTGCCCGCACGGAGCGCGCGAGGGACACCGGCGCGCGGTGGCCGCCTTCCTGGCCAAACGGGATGGACTCGCCGCAGGCCAGGGCCTGCCGGCCGGAGTCGCCCAGTCCGCGTCCGCGACCCGTCAGTGGGTCTCCGACGAGCTGACCGAGTCGGCCCGCACGGTCGCCGAACGCAGTCGGGAGGAGGGCGACGCCTGGCTCCACCGCGTCTGGCAGCGCACCCTGGCCGTCGTCTGGGGGAGCGTCGCCGTGCTCGTCATCGGCGAGTCGGTCACCGCGATCGGCGCGGGCTGGTCGACCGCCCGCACCGCCGGTCTGCTCGCCGGGGCCGTCACCGCGGCACTGCTGACCGGAGCCGCCCGCTTCCACCGGGTCCGCGGCGGCGTTCTCGCCCCGCTGATCGGCGAGGACAACCGGCTCTCCACCTCCCGTGCGGTCGCCGTCGCCTGGGTGCTGCTCGCCGTCTTCTCCGTACTCGTCCTCGCGCTGCAGCTGGCAGGGGCCTCCGGCCACGCGGAGCGCGACGCGCTGATCGACGGTCTGGAACTGGCGCGTGGCGCCGGGGTGCTGACCGTGCTGGCGTTGGTGTGCGCCGTCGCCGTGCTCGTGCGCCGGGTGGTGACCGTACGCGTCCTCGCGCAGCGTCTGCAGAAGCTGCGGGCGGACCGGCCGCGCGCTGCCGATCTGCTCACCGACGACTCCGGGCGCGGCAGTTTCACGGATGTGCAGTACGTGCTGGTGAGCGCCGTAGCCGTCCTCTTCGCCGCGGTCCGGCTGGCCCGCCGGCCCGAGCAGCTTCCCGATCTGCCCTGGGGGCTGGCCCTGCTGGTGGCGGTCTCCGCGGCGACGTACTTCGCGGGGAAGCACGCGGAGGGCGGGCGCCCGGTCGTGCTGTCCGTCGTACGGGCCCGGGAGGCCGGTGACCTGGACGCGCCGATCCGTACCGGCGACGACATCGAGATCCGCGGCGCGGGCTTCGTGCCGCCCGGCGCCGGGGCCCCGGACCGGCTGGCCCGCATGGTGGTCCGGATCGGCCGGGTCCATGTCCATGTCCCGCTGATCCCGGTCACCGGAGGCTTCGCCAACCCGACCGACACCGTGCTCACCGTGCCGGTCCCGGTGGAGGTGGAACCCGGGCGGGTTGACGTCCAGGTCGTGACAGCCGCCGGGGTGGAGACGAACCGGGTCGAGATCGACGTCACGGACTGAGAAGCGACAGACCGTCCTTCCCCCCGGCCGCCGCTCGGGTCTGAGCGAACCGCGGGGCAGCTGAGCAGCCCGTTCGCCGCGTACGTATGGTCTGGTGACGGGTCGACGGAAGGGCGGGGTCTTATGCATGGGTATGGCATGAATTCGCGAGGTCTGGGCGAGGTGAGAAGCATCCGGGAGCTGACGCGGGAGCATGCCCTGCTGCCGCTGCGGATCTTTCTCGGTGTCACCTTTCTCTACGCCGGGCTCGACAAACTGACGGACAGTGCCTTCTTCCGCGCCACCGGCCCCGGCTCCATCGGCGAGACGATGCACGCGGCGCGCGACTCGGCCGCGATCCCGGCCCTCGTCGACCTCGCACTGAAGAGCCCGGGAGCCTTCGGGCACGCCATCGCCCTCGGTGAGATCGCCGTCGGCATCGGCACCCTGATCGGGCTGTGGGCCCGGCTCGCCGCACTCGGCGGGGCGCTGATCTCGCTGAGCCTGTGGCTGACCGTCAGCTGGCAGGTCAGGCCGTACTACTTCGGCAACGACCTGGCCTACCTCATGGCCTGGCTGCCGCTGGTGCTCGGCGGCGCCGCGTCGTTCTCCGTGGACGCCTTCCTCGCGTCGCGACGGCGACGGATACCGTAGCCGATCCACGTCGTGGTCGCGGCGAGCCAGAGGCCGCCGAAGAACACCGGGCAGAAGAAGGCCCAGGGGGCGTCCCAGGTGCCCGCCGCGTCCGCCGCGTAACCGGCGGCGAGGGCGAGCATCGCGATCCCCGCGACCCCCCGGCCCGGCCGGATCTCATGACGCAGCACGAATGACCTCCACCTGTCCGATACCGATTTCCAGATCCAGCTCGACCGTGCCCGCCGGGGTGACGCCCGCGGGCGGGGCGATCGTGCGGTGTTCCTTCCGCGACGGGCTGATGTTCACATTGCCCGGCGGATCGCCCGGCAGCCGGATGTCGCCGACCCCGGCGTGCGCCCGCACCCGGAGCGTCACCGCCTTCGGTACGACGACGACCGCCTGGCCCGCGCCGACCCCTAGCTGCGTCCGGACCGTGTCACCCTTCAAGGCCGGCACCTTCGACAGGTCGAGTCTGCCGACACCGCTGCCCAGCTTGTACCGCGGCTGGACCGCGGCGACCGATGCCGGGCGCCATTCCTCCCGTACCCAATGGGTGCTGATGTCCTTCGGCAGCGCGGCCGCGCCCGCCAGCAGCGCTGCCATGATCATTGCCAGCAGGACGGTGCCGAACCCGGTCCTGCCGAGAAAGGTGCTGACCAGCATCCCCGCACCGAACACGGCGAGCGCCGCGGCCAGGCCGAACTGCAGGCTCGTACCGAACGGATGCGTGTGCCAGCTGAGCCCCGTGCCCAGACCGCCCGCGATCAGGGCGAGCAGAAAGACCAGGCCGCCGATCGAGCGTGGCCCCCGGTTGGCCCGGGCCGGCTCGGGTGCGCGGTACGGGGAGTCCGCCGCCCTGCGGGGTACCGGCGGACTGTCGGCCACGGCACCCGCCGGGCCCCACAGATACCCCGGTCCCACCGGCCCGGACGTGCCGTCCTTGACGATCGGATCCCGCCACCAGGACGGGCTGCCCGGCGACGGCGGCGCTTTCACCTCCGGCGGGGCGTCCGCCACCGCCTGCGCGGCGGCCGTTGGGTGCAGCGGGTCCTCGGGCGCGGCGGTCTTGCGGTGCTGCGTCCACACGCTGAAACCGATGACCGCGAGCGTCAGCATCGCGGAGAACGCCAGCGTGCCCCCGTTGCCCAGCATGGACAGGAAGAGCCCGCAGCCGATCAGCGCGAACAGCGCCGCGATCAGCGACGCCCCCTCGACCCGGCCGGACAGCAGCCTGCGCGCCTCGTTCTCCTCCTCGCCCTCCAGCGGGAGCAGCAGCCATGCGAAGCCGTAGAAGATCAGGCCGACTCCACCGGTCACCGACAGCACACCGATCACGATCCGGAAGATCACCGGGTCCACGTCGCAGTACCGGCCGAGTCCGCCGCACACCCCGGCCACTACTTTCTGCCGCGAGCTGCGCTGCAGCTGCGGTCTCGGTGCGGGCGGCGGTGCGACGCCGGGCGCGGCGTCCTGGGGAACGGTCATGGCTCCATGGTGACGGGCGGCCGGCGCCGGCGGGACCCGGGCCGACCCTGGCCGATCCCTGATATTGGTTCCCCCGGACCCTGAAGGGCGCCTTCGCGGCGTGCGGCAGGTGCGACCCGCCCGTCTCAGGGTCGAAGTGGGGGCAGACCCTGATACCGCCGCGCACCCGTCCATGTGACGATTCAGGGCATGCCGACCGCCACACCCCGAGCCGCAAGCTCCCTCAGCGCCGACCCGGAGGAGCCACCGCTGCGCAAGCTGTACCGCAGCGCCGACGGACGGCTGCTCGGCGGCGTCGCGCGCGGTCTCGCCGGACATCTCGGGCTGCCCGTCGTCTGGGTGCGGTTCGTCTTCCTCGGACTGTTCTTCGCGGACGGCCTCATGGCTCTGCTCTACGCCGTGTTCTGGATCGTCGTCCCGCTCGGCGTCGGCGGTGTCGAGGCGCCGCGCTCCGTCGTCGAGACGGCCCCCGACGGCCGGCGCAGGCTCCGCAAGCCCGACAAGGGGCAGGTGTTCGCTCTTCTCGCGCTCCTCATCGGCGCCGTCATCTTCGTCGGCAACGTCGACATGGGCAGCGGGGCCGACCGTTACATCTGGCCGATGCTGCTGATCGGCGCGGGCTCCGTCCTGGTGTGGCGGCAGGCCGACAACGCCCGCCGGGCCCGCTGGATGGAGGTCGGAGGCCGCCGCCGGGTGCTGCATCTGGCCCGGGCGCTGGCCGGGGTCGCCCTGGTCGGCCTGGGACTCGCCGTGTTCATGGTGGTACGCGGCTCCGCGGCCCAGCTCGGCAATGTCCTGACCGCGGCGATCGCCGTCCTCACCGGCATCGCGCTGCTGGCGGGTCCCTATCTCGTCCGCATGACCCAGGACCTGTCCGAGGAACGTCTGATGCGCATCAGGGCGCAGGAACGCGCCGAGGTCGCGGCTCACGTCCACGACTCCGTGCTGCACACCCTCACCCTGATCCAGCGCAACGCGGACGACGGCAACGAGGTCCGCAGACTGGCCCGCGCCCAGGAACGCGAGCTGCGCAACTGGCTGTACAACCCCGAGGGCACCGGCAAGGACGAGGGCGACGAACCGGAGACCCTCGCCGAAGCGGTCAAACGCGCCGCCGCCGAGGTCGAGGACAAGCACGGCGTCCCGCTGGAGGTCGTCGTCGTCGGTGACTGCCCGCTCGACGAGAAACTGGCCGCGCAGATGCAGGCCGCCCGCGAGGCGATGGTCAATGCCGCCAAGTACGGCGGCGAGGGCGGTGCCGTGCAGGTCTACGCGGAGGTCGAGGGCCGTACGGTCTTCGTCTCGGTGCGCGACCGGGGCCCGGGATTCGACCTGGACTCGGTACCGGGGGACAGAATGGGCGTACGAGAATCAATCATCGGCCGGATGCAGCGCAACGGCGGTACGGCGCGGCTGCGTTCGGTGCCCGGCGGGGGCACGGAAGTCGAGCTGGAGATGGAGAGGGCGAGCGAATGACGGAGACCACCGAACCGACCGGGGGCCCGGAGCGCCGGGTACGGGTCGTGCTCGTCGACGACCACCGGATGTTCCGCACCGGAGTCCAGGCCGAGATCGGCCGCACCGAGGAGACCGGTGTCGAGGTGGTCGGCGAGGCCGCCGACGTCGACCAGGCGGTCACCGTCATCACGGCGACCCGCCCCGAGGTCGTCCTCCTCGACGTGCATCTGCCGGGCGGTGGCGGCGTCGAGGTGCTGCGGCGCTGCGCCCCGCTGATGGGCGCGGTCGAGAACCCGGTGCGGTTCCTTGCGCTGTCCGTCTCCGACGCCGCCGAGGATGTCATCGGTGTCATCCGCGGCGGCGCCCGCGGCTACGTCACCAAGACGATCACCGGCACCGATCTGGTCGATTCGGTCTTCCGGGTACAGGAAGGCGACGCGGTGTTCTCGCCCCGGCTGGCCGGCTTCGTCCTCGACGCGTTCGCCTCCACGGACGCACCGCCGGTCGACGAGGACCTGGACCGGCTGACGCAGCGCGAGCGCGAGGTGCTGCGGCTGATCGCGCGCGGCTATGCGTACAAGGAGATCGCCAAGCAGCTGTTCATCTCGGTGAAGACGGTCGAGTCGCATGTCTCGGCGGTACTGCGGAAGCTCCAGCTGTCGAACCGGCACGAGCTGACGCGGTGGGCGACGGCCCGACGGCTGGTCTGAGAGCCTGTCGGGTGGCCTTCGATCGGAAAGCGGACGCGGTCTGGTGCGTGCTGATCGGACTCCCATTTTGTGAGCCCCTCTCAGGACCGCGAACCGCGGAGCAAGGGAGCCTATGCGACCCGGGTCGCTCCCGCGAAGGGCATGCCGCCGATCGGCGCGATGCGGACCGGCGCTCCGGGGTGCGGTGCGTGGATCATCTGTCCGTCGCCGATGTAGAGACCGACATGGCTGATCCCGGAGTAGAAGAACACCAGGTCACCGGGGGCGAGTTCGGAGCGGGGGATGTTCCGGCCGGCGTTGATCTGGGTGTATGTGGTGCGGGGGAGTGAGACGCCGGCGGAGCGCCAGGCGGCCTGGGTCAGCCCGGAGCAGTCGAACGAGGACGGTCCGGTCGCGCCCCAGACGTACGGCTTGCCGAGCGCCCCGTAGGCGAATGCGATGGCCTCCGCGGCGCGGGCGTTGGGGGCCTGGACGGTGCCTAAGCGCGGGGCGCTGCGATCCGCGCGGGCGGTGGCGCGGGCGGTGTCCGAGCGTTCGAACTCGGCGCGCTCCGCGGGCGAGAGGGTGTCCAGGAGCTTCTGGGCGTCGGCCAGTCTGGCCCTGACCGTCGTCCGGTGCTTCTTCAGGTCGGCCCGGCGGGCGGTGAGGGCCGCCAGCTCGTCCTTCGCCTCCGCGCGCAGCTGGGCGATCTCGGTGACCTGCCGCTGCACGTCGGAGACCTCGGCCGCCTGGCGGTCGGCGGCCCGGTCCACGTACGAGGCCCGTTGCAGATACTGGTCGGGGTCCGAGGACAGCGCCAGCTGCACGGCCGGGTCGAGGCCGCCGGTGCGGTACTCCGCGGCGGCGAGCGAACCGAGTGCGTTGCGGGAGGCGTTGAGGCGTTCGGTCCTGCGGGCGGCCTCGTCGCGCAGTGCGTTCAGGGACTCGGCGGCGGCGGTCGCCTTCTCCTTCGCGCCGTTGTACTGCTCGGTGGCGACCTCGGCGTCGTGGTACAGCCGGTCCACCGCGGCCTTGATCCGGGCGGGGGTGGGCTGTGGTTCGGCGTGCGCGGAGCCCGGCAGGGCGGCGGCGGTCGCCGCCGCGGCGAAGGCGAGGGTGGCTGCGGTGCGGGCGGCGGAGCCGGTGTGCGGGCGCTGCCTGGGTTTGCGATGCGCTGCCACGGGGGCGGGGCTCCTTGCGTCGACTGCCCGTCGGGGCCTACCGGCGGGCCGCTGAGGTCCGGCGGCGGGACGCCAACAGGGGGAGCGGCCCGCCGCCGGATTTCTCGGCGGGGCGACCGGGGTGCCGTCCGGGTGCGGAGCGGTGAAGCCGGCCACCTGGACAGGGACGCTAAGCCCGGGGCGCGGGGAAGAGTCGCAATGACGGTCATTGCCCGAATTTGGCGATGTGTTGTCGTTGAGTGACTGAAAAATTGCACCAGAGTCAGGCAATTGGTGCAGATGCAAGCGAAATGCCGAGGAGTGCCCCACCTCGCCGAAGAGGGGTGATATGGCCCCGGCTAGGCTGCTGCCTCATGGACGTACTCATCAATGTCTTCGTCGCGCTGCACATCATCGGCATCGCCTCCCTCCTGGGCGGTTTCCTGACCCAGATGAAGGCGATGGGCGCGGGCACGGCACGCTTCGTCCCGGCGATGCTGCACGGCGCGCTGACCATGCTGGTCACCGGTGTCGCGCTGGTCGGGCTCAACCAGGCCGACGGCCACTCGGTCAACAACATCAAGATCGGCGTGAAGCTGGCGGTCCTGGTGGTGATCCTCGCGCTGGTCTACATCAAGCGGGACGAGGAGAAGGTCGAGAAAGGCGTGTTCGCGGCGGTCGGCGGACTGACGGTCGCCAACATCTTCATCGCGACGCTCTGGACCTGAGCCGGACCACCCTCATGCGCGAGTGAGCCCCTGCCGGATCCGGCAGGGGCTCACTCGCGCATGAGGGCCGGCGTCACGCCGGGCGCACGCTGCCGTAGATCGGCATGTAGTAGATCGACTCCTCGCGGACGTTCGCCCCCGGCTTCGGCGCGTGGATCATCATGCCGTCGCCCTTGTAGATACCGACGTGGCTGATGTCGTCGTAGAAGAAGACGAGGTCGCCCGGCTGCAGGTCGGCCGTGGCTATCCGGGTGCCGATCTTCACCTGGTCCCAGGTGGTGCGGGGGATGTCGACGCCCGCCGCCTTCCAGGCGGCCTGGGTCAGCCCCGAGCAGTCGTACGAGGAGGGGCCCGTCGCTCCCCAGACGTACGGCTTGCCGATCTGGGCGCGGGCGAACGCGAGAACCTTCTCGGCGTTCGTGGTGGCGCTGGTGTCCGCGCCGGTCCCGGTCCCGGTTCCCGCGCCCGTCCCGGTGCCGCCGGTGGAGCCGGCCGCCTTCGCCGCCTCCTCGGCCTTGCGGTCCGCCTCGGCCTTGGCGGCGGCCTGCCGGCGGGCGAGTTCCTCCGCCTTGCGCTTGGCCTCCGCCTCCTTCTCGCGCTCCAGTGCCGCCAGCCGCGCCTTCTCCTCGGCCGTCAGCTTCGACAGCGTCGCGCGCGCCTCGCCCAGCTTCTTCTGGACGGCTTGCTTGCTGGTCCGGAGCGTGGCCTGGGACTCGGTGAGCGTCTCCAGGCTCTTCACCGCCTCGGTGCGCTTCTTCGCCGCCGCTTCCTGCTGCGTACGGAAGTCCGTGACCGCCTTCTGCTGCTGGGCGGTCATCCGGTCCATCAGCTGGTTCTGGTCGAAGTACGACTGCGGGTCGTCGGCCAGGAAGAAGGTGGCGGTCGGGGCGATGGAGCCGGTGCGGTACTGCGCGGCCGCGTAGTTGCCGAGCGTCCTGCGCGCCTCGTTCAGCTTGTCGGCGCGCTCGGCCACGTCCGCCAGCAGGGCGTCGACCTTGCCGCGCTGCGTGGCGGAGGCCTCCTTCGCCCTGTTGTACTGCTGGGTCGCGGTGCCCGCCTGCCGGTAGAGATCGTCGACCTTCTTCTGCACGTCCTCGATGCTGGGCCTGGGTGCACCCGGAGCGGCCATGGCGCTCTGGGTCGACAGCAGGGTCACCCCTGCCAGTGCGGCCGTCGTGAGCCCGACGGCGGGGGTGGTGGTGCGTGCCCGGCTGCGCGGTTTGCGATGCGATGCCAAAGCCGGCGTCTCCTTCCGTGGCACGCCTACCGGGTTAGCTGTCGGGTTCGGGCTGAAATGGAAGGCTGCCCTACGGTCCGAGTGGGGATATGGACCGATTCACCCCGGTTTTGCCTGTGGGTCCCCGGTTCCGAACTCCCCTGTGGGCAGCGCGGATTCGGCGGGGGAGCCCGCTCGGCGTGGTTCGCCTCAAGGGGGTACGGGCCACCTGACGGAGCACGCTAGCCAACCGTGGTGCCGCTGTGAAGGTTGATGTTCGATATGTCCGATACGTTTTCGTGACCTTGGCGAAGAGGGGCCGGAGGGCGTGATCCGGGCCTCGATTTCCTTACGGGGCGTGGGTGGCCGCTCTCCGTACGTAGGCGCCTTCCGGCCGCACTTCTCCATGCGGCCGCAGAGTGTCGGTGCGTCGCCCTAGACTCGTGAGGCGATGAGCAGCCTCTTTGACGACAGTTTCCTGGCCGGCCTCCAGCACTCGGAGGAAGAACCCCCGCCGCCTCCCGAGGACTCCGCACCCGAAGCGGTGCCGGAGGACCTCTTCGCGGGCGTGTTCGACGCGCCCCCGCCGCCTCGGGACGCGTACTACCGGGACGGCGCCCACCGCCCCGCCATCGACTCCACCGCCCTGCTCGACGGGCTGAACACCGAGCAGCGCGCCGCGGTCGTGCACGCCGGATCGCCGCTGCTCATCGTCGCCGGCGCGGGCTCCGGCAAGACCCGGGTGCTCACCCACCGCATCGCCCACCTGCTGGCCGAGCGCGGCGTGCACCCCGGCCAGATCCTGGCGATCACCTTCACCAACAAGGCCGCGGGCGAGATGAAGGAGCGCGTCGAACAGCTCGTCGGACCGCGCGCCAACGCCATGTGGGTCATGACGTTCCACAGCGCGTGCGTACGGATCCTGCGCCGCGAGTCGAAGCGGCTCGGCTTCACCTCGTCGTTCTCGATCTACGACGCGGCCGACTCCAAGCGGCTGATGGCCCTGGTCTGCCGCGATCTGGACCTCGACCCGAAGCGCTTCCCGCCGAAGTCGTTCACGGCCAAGGTCTCGAACCTGAAGAACGAGCTGATCGACGAGGAGACCTTCGCCGGCCAGGCTGCGGACGGCTTCGAGAAGACGCTCGCCCAGGCGTACGCGATGTACCAGTCCCGGCTGCGCGAGGCCAACGCACTGGACTTCGACGACATCATCATGACGACGGTCCATCTGCTCCAGGCGTTCCCCGACGTCGCCGAGCACTACCGCCGCCGCTTCCGGCACGTCCTCGTCGACGAGTACCAGGACACCAACCACGCGCAGTACACGCTCGTACGCGAACTGGTCGGCCCGGCCGGGGAGGCCGACGCCCCCGCCGAGCTCTGCGTCGTGGGTGACGCCGACCAGTCGATCTACGCCTTCCGCGGCGCGACGATCCGCAACATCCTCCAGTTCGAGGAGGACTACCCGAACGCGACGACGATCCTGCTGGAGCAGAACTACCGCTCCACGCAGACGATCCTCTCCGCCGCCAACGCGGTCATCGAGCGCAACGAGAGCCGCCGCCCCAAGAACCTCTGGACGAATGCGGGCGAGGGCGCCCGGATCGCCGGCTACGTCGCGGACACCGAGCACGACGAGGCGCAGTTCGTCGCCGACGAGATCGACCGGCTGACCGACGCGGGCGACGCGAAGGCCGGCGACGTCGCGATCTTCTACCGGACGAACGCGCAGTCCCGCGTCTTCGAAGAGATCTTCATCCGCGTCGGCCTGCCCTACAAGGTCGTCGGCGGCGTGCGCTTCTACGAGCGCAAGGAGGTCCGGGACATCCTGGCCTACCTCCGGGTCCTCGCCAACCCCGAGGACACCGTTCCGCTGCGCCGCATCCTCAACGTGCCCAAGCGCGGTATCGGTGACCGCGCCGAGGCGATGATCGACGCCCTGTCGCTGCGCGAGAAGATCACGTTCCCGCAGGCACTGCGCCGCGTCGACGAGGCGTACGGCATGGCGGCCCGCTCGGCCAACGCCGTCAAGCGGTTCAACACGCTGATGGAGGAACTGCGCACGATCGTCGAGTCCGGCGCAGGCCCCGCCGTGGTGCTGGAGGCGGTGCTGGAACGGACCGGCTATCTCGCCGAGCTCCAGGCGTCCACGGACCCGCAGGACGAGACGCGGATCGAGAACCTTCAGGAACTCGCCGCCGTCGCGCTCGAATTCGAGCAGGAGCGGGGGGAGTCCGCCGGGGAGGAAGGTGCGGGCACGGGCACGCTCGCCGAGTTCCTGGAGAAGGTCGCGCTCGTGGCCGACTCCGACCAGATCCCCGACGAGGACGAGGACGGCTCCGGCGTCATCACGCTGATGACGCTGCACACGGCCAAGGGGCTCGAATTCCCGGTGGTGTTCCTGACCGGCATGGAGGACGGCGTCTTCCCGCACATGCGCGCCCTGGGACAGGTCAAGGAGCTGGAGGAGGAGCGGCGCCTCGCGTACGTCGGGATCACCCGTGCCCGTGAGCGGCTCTACCTGACGCGGGCGGCGATGCGCAGTGCGTGGGGTCAGCCCTCGTACAACCCGCCGTCGCGGTTCCTGGAGGAGATCCCGGACCAGCACCTGGAGTGGAAGCGGACCGGGCCGATGGCGGCCCCGGCCGGACCGACGTCGGGGATCACGTCGTCGCTGTCCTCGTCGCGTGCCCGCTCGGGCCCCTCGGGCTTCGCGACCCGGCGCACCTCGGACAAGCCGACGGTCACGCTGGTGGTCGGGGACCGGGTCACGCACGACCAGTTCGGGCTCGGCACGGTGACGGCGGTCGAGGGGATCGGCGACCAGGCGAAGGCGACGGTCGACTTCGGGGACGAACGACCGAAGAAGCTGCTGCTGCGGTACGCGCCGGTGGAGAAGCTCTAGGAGGGCACTGAAGATCTTGGCCGGGCTCCCGTCCGGCCTGATCCAAACGAAAGACCCTGGGGGTCCGCCCCGGAGCCGACGGGGCGGGCGCGGGTGCCCGCCCCCTGCTGACGGGTAGGGCCTGCGCCGTGGCGGGCTCTGCCGCTCAGGTCGGGTCGAGGCCGTGGCTGCGGAGCCAGGGCAGCGGGTCTATGGCTGCTCCGCCACCGGGCCGGACCTCGAAGTGCAGGTGCGGGCCGGTGGAGTTGCCGGAGTCCCCGGAGTAGGCGATGACGTCACCGGCCTTGACCGGGCCCGAGCGGATCCTGGTGCTGCTGAGGTGGCAGTACCAGGTCTCGGTGCCATCGGCCGTGGTGACGATGGCCATGTTCCCGTAGGCACTGTTCCACTGGGTGCGCACGGTGCCGTCGGTCGCGGCCATCACCGGAGTGCCGTACGAGACGGGGAAGTCGATGCCCGTGTGCACGGACATCCAGTTGACGCCCGCCTGGCCGAAGTAGGCGCTGAGGCCGTGCTCCTTGACCGGCAGGAGGAACTTGGGCCGCAGTGCCTCTTTCCGGGCGGCCTCCTCCTCGCGCTTCTTCTTCTCGGCGGCCTGCCGCTCCCTCAGGTCGATGCGCTCCTGGGTGCGGCTGGCGCGGTCGGCGAAGTTCTTGGCGTCGGCGCTGACGTTGGCGAGCTGGGTATCGAGCTTGTTGTTGGCGGCGACCGGCTTGACGCTGCCGGGGTCGGCGGCCGCCATCGACATGGTGTCGTCCTTGGTGTCCCCGCCGCTGCCGAGTCCGCCGACGGAGGCGGCGGCGATACCGGCGACGCTCATCACGCAGGCGGAGGGGACGGCGACGGTGAGAAGAGCGGAACGCTTGGCGGGGGTACGACGCCGGCCGCGGCTGCCACCGCCGCCGCGGGTGACGGAACGGCTCGCAGGGCGGGGGATGCCGACGGGGTGGTGCACCGCGTGGTCTGCCCGGTCCGCCGCGTCGTCCGCGTCGTCCGCATCGGCGTCGAGGTCCGGGCCCAGGTCGACGACGCCGAACTCGGAGGTCGCGGCGATGTCCGCGGGCTCCGCGGTCCCGGCCGGCGGGCAGGGCTCGTACGGAGCGTAGGAACCCCGGTCCTCGTACACCTCGTACGCGGCCTGTTCGGGTTCGTACGACTCGTGCGCAGTTTGCGCGGTTTGCTGTTCGTGCTCGGGCGTGGCGCCGGTGTTCCAGGCAGTGGCGTCGTACGCGCCGGTGTCGTAGGCGGCCGTCCCGGTCGTCGCCCACTGGCCGTTCTGGTGCCAGCCGTTGGTGTCCCACTCGCCCGAGGTGTCCGGAGCGCCGCCCTGCGCGGGGATGCCCGGGGCCTCCGGCATCCAGGTCGCGGTGGTGTCGTACTGCTGCGGGTGCTGGGTCCCGTACGCGGCATAGGGGTCGTACGCGGTGGCCCGATGCGCGCCGGTGTCCCACTGGGCGGAGTCGTACTGACCGCTGTACCCGGCCTGTCCGGTGTCGTAGCCGCTGCTGTAGCCGGTGGTGTCGTACGTGCCGTCGTAGCTGCCCGGGAGGGAGCCGAAGAGCGGGTCGCTGTTGTAGCTGCCCGTGGAGTGGCTGTCGAAACCGACATACCCGGCGTGGGGGTGCTGGTCGTTCACCAACTTCTCTCTCGCCTCGGCAGCAGGACCTGGTTCTGGGGGCCCGGTGGGGAATCCCAGGGGGAAAGCAGTGGCCGCGACTGTACCCGGCAGTATGTGACGGCGACAATCCTCGTCAGGCCCTGGGCCCGCAGGAAACGGGCAATCGGCCGTCTTTCGGCGGACTGTGCACAGACCCTTGGCTCTATGTTCGAAACGTGTTCTATTTGTGAGCGCGCTCCGGGCGGGCATGGTGCCCGGGGGCGCGTGCCCCGGCACGGCGTGGCGGCCTTGCGCCGGTGAGGGACTCCGGCCCTTCAGGCCACCGAGGCGGCTCCCATGAGTCCGGTGGCCGATTCCGGGGACTCCAGGGCCTGCCGGATCCCGGCGGCGACCGCCGGGTGGACCGGCAGCGCGAGGTGGCCGATCCCGGTGACGCGCACGTTCAGCGCATCGAGGTCCGGATGGTCGATGCAGGCCGCCTCGGCCGGGACGATCACCTGGTCCAGCTCGCTCCAGAAGCTCACGAACCGGGTGCGGCAGCCGGGCGCGGGGCGGCGCAGCTCCTCGATCGGGGCGGAACCGCTGCGCATCTGGCGCACGATCGGGTGCGCACTGGCCACCGGGGCGACGGCGGTCCCGCCGTGCGGGGTGCCGAGCGTGACCAGAGTGCGGACCCGTCGGTCACCGCCGAGTCGCTGCACGTAATAACGGGCGATCAGGCCACCGAGGCTGTGGCCGACGATGTCGACCTCGTGGTGACCGGTGCGGGTGCAGATCTCCTCGACATGCCGGCCGAGAAGTTCGGCGGCCGTGCGGATGTCACAGGTCAGCGGTGAGTAGTTGAGGGACTCCAGATGGTGCCAGCCGTGCCGGGCGAGGGAACGGCGCAGCAGCACGAAGACGGAGCGGTTGTCGATGAACCCGTGCAGGAGCACGACGGGCCGCCGCTCGGGGCTCTCGGTGGGCAGGGCCCGGGCTCCGGCCGGCGCGGTGGGCGGCTGTTCGGCCGGGGGCGTCGCGTCATGCCGCTCCCCGGTCATGCCCGAGGGGTAGAGGAGTACGTGCCCGACGAGCACGACCAGCTCCAGCGCGGTGGCCCTCAGCAGTGCCGATGACAGCCAGGTGCGGCGCAGACACGGCCGGCGCAGCAGTAGCGGAAGGAAAGGCAGGACCTTCATGGCCGACCTCCTGCTTCGGCGCACGGGAGGCGGCTCAAGTCCCCGTATGCCCTCATGGGGCGCCGTGGCAGAGGCGCGGATGGCTGGTCGGGCCACCTTGTCGACGAGCCGTACCACCGTGCCGTGCGGCTGACGGCGCGGTGGTACGGCGACCTCGTTGCGGCTCCCCTTGCTCCGTGGCCCGCGCGGCAGGTGTGCTGCGTGATGCGGGAACGGGGCCTGGCGAACATGTCCCAGGTGTGATTTCCCCCTCCCGGCCCACCGCGAAACGGCGGGTTGCGGGATGCTGTAGATAACGTTCGTTCACATCCCCGGCCCTTTCCGGCACGGGAGACGCATGTGGAGGCAGTGATGGGTGTGACCGGTCCGATCCGTGTGGTGGTGGCCAAGCCGGGCCTCGACGGCCATGACCGCGGGGCGAAGGTGATCGCGCGGGCGCTGCGCGACGCCGGTATGGAGGTCATCTACACCGGGCTCCACCAGACGCCCGAGCAGATCGTCGACACCGCGATCCAGGAGGACGCCGACGCGATCGGCCTCTCGATCCTCTCCGGCGCGCACAACACGCTCTTCGCCAAGGTGATCGAGCTCCTGAAGGAGCGCGACGCGGAGGACATCAAGGTCTTCGGCGGCGGCATCATCCCCGAGGCGGACATCGCGCCGTTGAAGGAGCAGGGCGTCGCGGCGATCTTCACCCCGGGTGCGACGACGGGCTCGATCGTCGACTGGGTGAACGCCAACGTCCGACAGTCCGCAGACGCCTGACCCGGGCGGGCCGGAGCGCCCGTCCGCCCGGTGCCCTGTGTCCTTAGACGCCGCCCCACCTGTGTGCGCGGCCTCTAAGAGCCTGTCGGGCGACCTCTGATCGGGCGGACGCGGCGTGGCACGCACGCTTCCGGCGTTGCCGAAATGCCCTAGTAGCTCCGCTACGAGGCCATCCCGGCGCCTTGGAATCGCACGCACCACGCCGCGTCCGCTCTCCGATCGAAGGTCACCCGACAGGCTCTAAGGACACAGCACGGCGCGGGCCGCGCAACCCGCCGCCGGCACCACCGCACCCCCTACACCGCCTCCGGCCTCAGCTCCGCCTCCATCGCCGCGCGCAGCCGCAGGGTGGAGACCAGACGCCGGAACGCCTCCGACCAGTAGCCGGCGGCTCCCGGCGACGCGCCCTCCGGCTCGTCCGGTGTCGTCGTGAGGACCTCCAGGCGGTCCGCTTCCGCCGGGTTCAGGCAGCGCTCGGCGAGGCCCATCACGCCGCTGAAGCTCCACGGATAACTCCCCGCGTCGCGGGCGATGTCGAGTGCGTCGACGACCGATCTGCCCAGCGGCTCCGCCCAGGGAATCGCGCAGACCCCCAGGAGCTGGAACGCCTCGGACAGCCCGTGCGCGGCAATGAAGTCGGCCACCCACGCGGCCCGTTCCGCACCGGGCAGTGTGGCGAGGAGTTTGGAGCGCTCGGCGAGCGACGCCGTGCCGGGGCCGTTCGACGGGGGTACAGAGGGGGCGCCCAGCAGCGCGCGGGCCCACTCCGGGGCCCGCTGCCGCACCGCCGCCCGGCACCACGCCGCGTGCAGTTCCTCACCCCAGCCGTCGGCGACGGGCAGCGCGACGATCTCCTGCGCCGTACGCCCGCCGAACCGCGCCGGCCAGGTGGACAGCGGGGCCGACTCCACCAACTGGCCCAGCCACCACGACCGTTCGCCCCGGCCGGACGGCGGCGCCGCGACCACGCCGTCGCGCTGCATCTCCGCATCGCATTCATGCGGTGCCTCCACGGCGACGGACGCGGAACTGGCTGTCAGGTCCGGGTTCACGCACGACGCCGCACGGGCCGCCATCCGCCCGGCCAGCGCCGACTCCGGCAGCGCGGACAGCAGCTCGGCGGCCGTCGCGCGGACATTGCGGCTGCGGTCGGAGAGCGCCTGCTCCAGGAACGGTTCGTCCGCACCGGACAGCCCGGTACGCAGCGAGTCCACGAACATCAGCCGGTCCTCGGCACGCTCCGTCGGCCAGGTGCTGGTCAGCAGCGCGAGCGCGCTCCCCGGATCATGCGCGCGTACGGCCCCGAGCAGGGCGACGCGCTCGGCGAACAAGCCCTCCTCCCACAGCCTGCGCACCGCCTCCGGGTCCGTCACCTCGGGCCGCGGCGCGCCGCCGGCCGAGCCGCGCAGCGCGAACTTCCACTCGGGATTCAGCCGGGCCAGCCACAGCCCGCGCGGCCCGGCGAACGCCAGGGCCTGCGGCCGCAGGTCGGTACGGGCGCGGGCCGCGTCCAACAGCGCCGGGAGCAGTGCCGCCGGAGCCCGGTAGCCGTGCAGACCGGCTGTGGCCAGCCACTGCGGGATCAGCTCGGTGAGATCCGGCGCGGCACCGCGCCGGCCGCCCGCACCGCCCGGCGCCGACCGGTCGGCGAGCAGCTGGGCGAGTCTGCGCCGCGCGGCCGGCGGCAGGGGCGGCCGGGGGTCGGCGGGCGCCGTCCCCGGCCGCGCGGCCGCGGGCGCGGGCAGCAGTCCGGCTCTGTGCCGCACGGTCTGGAGCGCCGCCGCGTCCAGGAGCGCGACCGGCCCCCGATCGCCGCCCGCCGTCGACGGTCGGCGATCGGTGCCGAGCAACGCCGAGGTGACGAGCTCTTCCCACGGGGTGGTTGTACTGGGCATCGGTCCTCCTCCAACGGTCAGATGAGCGGTACGGTCTCGGCCGCACCGCCGTCGGAGCCATCGGCCCAGGCGGCGAGCGGGTCGAAGCCGCGGTGGCCGCATTCGCCGAACACCGTGACGGGCGCGCCGCCGGACAGCGCGACGAGCTTCCACAGGCCCGGCCGGGACAGCGCCGACGGGACGACGGGCAGGGCCGTACCGCCTGTGGCGTCCGCCAGTTGCCAGCCGTCGCCCGACGGCACCGGTATGACCTCGCGCAGCGTCGCCGGCCAGGACTCCAGCCAGGGGTCGTCCCGCAGGGCGCGCCCGTACGCGGCGGCCGCGGCCGCGGTCGTGGAGCCCCGAGGGGGAGTGCCGGACGGCACCGGCGCACCGAACTGCGCGCCCAGCTCCGCCCGTAGCTGCCCGGCCCCCTGATACGGCGTGAGTTCGGCGTCGAGCGTGACGCCCACCGGCAGGGCCTGCCCGGGGGAGCGCCCGGCCGCTCCGAAGGAAAGCAGCAGCGCGGTGCGGCCCGAGTCCTTTCCGTACAGCCAGATCCGACGCGTGACGATCCTGCCGTCCGGGGTGTCGTACTGGGCGAGGACCAGCCACCGGTCACGGACCGGGAGGCCGTCGGCGGGGGATGTCAGCCCCACCCGCGTACGGACCGTCGCGGCCAGCGGCTCCGGCAGCCGGTCGATGCCCAGCCAGGCGGTGTCCAGCAGATGCAGCAGCGCGCACTCCTGCAGCAACCGCGCCGGCCAGCCGGGGCCGGACGCCGGGATCGCCCCCAACTCACGGACCCGGCCGGCAAGTCCCGGCGCCTGTGCGTCGACCATGCGGGCCGCCGTCTCCTCCCACAGTCCGTACCCCGACTGGTCGGCCGCCGCCAGACCGCCGCGCACCAGGTCCGTCAGCCGCTGCTCCAACTCCTGTGCACCGCCGGTGATCCGCCCGGCCCGCCGCTCGGCGCGCCGCCGGGCGGCCTCCGGGTCCGCCGGACCCGCCGCGGCGCCACCCGCGGCCGCCTCCGGCTGCGCCTTCGCCGCCGCGCGTCCGCGCCGGCCGTCGAGCCACTCCCCGGCCCAGTCCGGCACCTCCGCCGGTCCGAGCACCGCCTCGTCCGACGCCCAGAGCAGCAGCAGACCCAGGGCGTGCTTGCACGGGAACTTCCGGCTGGGGCAACTGCACTTGTACGCGGGGCCCGTCGTATCGACCACCGTCCGGTACGGCCTGCTTCCGCTTCCCTTGCACAGACCCCACACCGCGCCCGACCCGTCGCAGCCCCCACCGGACCACGGCCCGGCCGAACCGAGCCTGCCTCCCGCCTTGCGCGATGACTCGTCAGGAGCGAGGGCCAGCACCTGCTCCACCGTCCAGCGCGCCACCGGAGCAGCGGTGCGCAAGGGTTCTCCCCCGTGAGATAGCAGCATGGCGACGACGGTAGGACGCGGCACTGACAATCGGCTCCGACCTGCGGAGACAGCCGATTGTCAGTGGCGTGGTGCACGGTGGGAACCACATCCGGTCGACCGATCTGGAGGGGGATCCATGACCGTGTCCGAATCCACCGCAGGCGTCGGCGCAGCAGCTCTGCGCCCGCATGCCGAGGACGCTTTCGCCGACGAGCTGAAGGCGCTCGCCGCAGCCGACGACCGCCCGCGTCCCGCCCGATGGAAGCTGTCCCCGTGGGCGGTGGCCACCTATCTCCTCGGCGGCGTGCTGGCGGACGGGACGGTGATCACACCCAAGTACGTGGGGCCGCGCCGCCTCGTCGAGGTCGCCGTGACGACACTCGCCACCGACCGGGCGCTGCTGCTCCTCGGTGTTCCCGGCACCGCCAAGACCTGGGTCTCCGAGCACCTCGCGGCCGCTGTCAGCGGCGACTCGACGCTGCTCGTCCAGGGCACGGCGGGCACACCCGAGGAAGCCGTCCGCTACGGGTGGAACTACGCGCAGCTGCTGGCGCACGGCCCCAGCCGCGACGCACTGGTACCCAGCCCGCTGATGCGTGCCATGTCCGAGGGCATGACCGCGCGGATCGAGGAGCTCACCCGCATCCCCGCCGATGTGCAGGACTCGCTCATCACGATCCTGTCGGAGAAGACGCTCCCCGTTCCGGAGCTGGGACAGGAGGTCCAGGCCGTCCGGGGATTCAACGTCATCGCGACGGCCAACGACCGCGACCGCGGGGTCAACGAGCTGTCCAGCGCCCTGCGCCGCCGGTTCAACACGGTCGTGCTGCCGCTGCCCGCCACGCCCGACGCCGAGGTCGACATCGTGTCCCGGCGCGTCGACCAGATGGGGCGCTCGCTCGACCTTCCGGCCGCCCCGGACGGCATGGCCGAGATCCGACGGGTGGTCACGGTCTTCCGTGAACTGCGCGACGGCATCACGACGGACGGACGCACCAAGCTCAAGTCCCCGTCGGGCACGCTGTCCACGGCCGAGGCCATCTCCGTCGTCACCAACGGCCTGGCGCTCGCCGCCCACTTCGGCGACGGAGTGCTGCGCCCCGGCGATGTCGCGGCCGGCATCCTCGGCGCGGTCGTCCGGGACCCGGCGGCGGACCGGGTGGTCTGGCAGGAGTACCTGGAGACGGTGGTCCGGGAGCGGGACGGCTGGAAGGACTTCTACCGCGCCTGCCGCGAGGTCTCCGTATGACCGGGGCAGCGCCCGCCGCCGGGCCGCTGCTGCTCGGGGTCCGGCACCACGGGCCAGGCTCCGCCCGCGCGGTCCGCGCCGCACTGGAGGCCGCCCTTCCGAAGGCGGTCCTCATCGAGGGGCCGCCCGAGGGGGACGCACTCCTGCCGCTCGCCGCCGACGAGCAGATGCGGCCACCTGTCGCGCTGCTCGCCCATGCAGTGGACGATCCGGGGCGGGCGGCGTTCTGGCCGCTGGCCGAGTTCTCGCCCGAGTGGGTCGCGATCCGCTGGGCGCTGGGCCACGATGTCCCGGTCCGCTTCATCGACCTGCCTGCGGCGCATTCCCTGGCCATGACCGACTCCCCGGACGGGAGCGAGGACAAGGAGCGGGGAGCTGAGGAAGCCGCCCCGGCCGACGCGGTCGCCGCGCCTCCGGTCGACCCGATCGGCGCCCTCGCCGAAGCCGCCGGATACGACGACCCGGAGCGCTGGTGGGAGGACGTCGTCGAGCACCGCGCACCGAACGGCGAACTCGCCGACCCACGCGCCCCGTTCGCCGCGCTCGGCGAGGCGATGACGGCGCTGCGCGAGGTGTACGGGGACGGCGGGCATCCCCGCGACGCCGTCCGCGAGGCGCACATGCGGATCCAGCTGCGGGCCGCGCGCAAGGAGTTCGGGGACGACATCGCCGTCGTCTGCGGCGCCTGGCACGTGCCCGCGCTCGGCGCGCGGACGACCGTCACCGCCGACCGGGCCCTCGTCAGGGGGCTGCCCAAGGTGAAGGCCGAGCTGACGTGGGTGCCCTGGACCCATCGCCGGCTCGCCCGGCACAGCGGATACGGGGCGGGCATCGACTCGCCCGGCTGGTACGGACACCTCTTCGCCGCCCCCGACCGTCCCGTCGAGCGGTGGATGACCAAGGTCGCCGGACTCCTGCGCGACGAGGACCGGTTCGTGTCCTCCGCCCATGTCATCGAGGCTGTCCGGCTCGCCGGGACCCTCGCGGCGATGCGCGGCCGCCCGCTCGCCGGACTGGACGAGACGACGGACGCGATCCGGGCGGTGATGTGCGAGGGCTCCGATGTGCCGCTCGCGCTCGTCCGGGACCGGCTCATCGTCGGCGAGACGCTCGGCGAGGTGCCGGACACTGCCCCGGCCGTACCGTTGCAGCGCGACCTCACCCGGCTCCAGCGCGCCCTGCGGCTCAAACCGGAAGCGCAGGAGCGGGAGTTGGAGCTCGACCTCCGCAAGGACACCGACGCGTCCCGCAGCCGCATGCTGCACCGCCTGCGGCTCCTCGCCGTCTGCTGGGGTGAACCGGCCACGGGGCGGGGGAGCACCGGCACCTTCCGGGAGACCTGGCGGCTGCACTGGGAGCCCGAGCTGCACGTACGCGTCGCGGAGGCCGGGGTCTGGGGCACCACCGTGCTCTCCGCCGCGACGGCCAGGGCCGAGTCGGAGGCCGTATCGGCGACCGCCCTCGCCGAGGTCACCGCGCTCGCCGAGTGCTGTCTCCTCGCCGAACTGCCCGAGGCGCTGCCCGTGGTGATGCGGGCCCTCGCCGACCGCGCCGCGCTCGACGCAGACGTCGGCCACCTCGCCGACGCCCTGCCCGCCCTCGCCCGCACCCTGCGGTACGGGGACGTGCGGTCCACGGACACCGCGGCGCTCGGCGAAGTCGCTGCCGGGCTCGCCGAGCGGATCTGCGTCGGACTGCCGCCCGCCTGCACCGGGCTCGACGCCGACGGAGCCGCCGAACTGCGCCGCAAGGTGGACGGCGTCCACATCGCGATCGGGCTGCTCGCCGGAACCGTACCGGCGGACGGACTCCGTGAGCGCTGGGCCGCCGTGCTGCACAAGCTGGCCGCCCGGGACACGGTCGCGGGCGTCATCCGGGGCCGCTCGACGCGGCTGCTCCTCGACGACGGGCGGCTCGAAGAGGACGACGCGGCACGGCTGATGGGCCTCGCCCTCTCGCCCGGCACACCCCCGGCCGACGCGGCGGCCTGGATCGAGGGGTTCGTCGGCGGGGCCGACGGGGGCGGCATGCTCCTTGTCCACGACGAGCGGCTGCTCGGCCTGGTCGACGCCTGGCTGGCCGGTGTCCCCGCCGACACGTTCACCGATGTGCTCCCGCTGCTGCGCCGCACCTTCTCGGCGTACGAAGCAGGCGTACGGCGCACGCTCGGCGAGCTCGTACGACGCGGTCCGGCCGCCGGGGCACCGGCCGCGACCGCCGTCGGGACAGGGACACCCGGCTTCGGGCCAGGCCTCGACGAGGCGCGGGCGGACGCGGTGGTGCCGGTGCTGCGGCTGCTGCTGGGACTGGAAGCCGCGGGCGCGGAGGGTGCCGACAACGCCATGGAACCGCTGGGGGCAACAGGATGACGACGGTCACGGAATCAGGCACGGACGCGGAGCGGCCGGGCGCCGCCGGGCGGGGCCCGGCGGACGACGAACGGCTCCGGCGGTGGCGCATGGCGCTGGGCGCGGACAGCGCCGAGTCCACCGGGTGCACCCTGACCGGACAGGACGCCGCGATGGACGGCGCGCTGAACGCGCTGTACGGCGGTGGGGGCAGGCCCGGCGGTCGCGGCGGGACCGAGCGCTCGGCCGGACTCGGCGCCTCCGCCCCGTCCGTCGCCCGCTGGCTCGGCGACATCCGCACGTACTTCCCCAGCTCTGTCGTCCAGGTCATGCAGCGCGACGCGATCGACCGGCTCGGTCTCTCCGCGCTGCTGCTGGAGCCGGAGATGCTGGAGGCCGTCGAGGCGGACGTCCACCTGGTCGGCACCCTGCTCTCGCTCAACAAGGCGATGCCCGAGACGACGAAGGAGACGGCACGAGCCGTCGTACGCAAGGTGGTCGACGACCTGGAGAAGCGGCTCGCCACCCGCACCCGGGCCACACTGACCGGCGCGCTCGACCGCTCGGCGAGGATCAGCCAGCCGCGTCACCACGACATCGACTGGGACCGCACCATCCGGGCCAACCTCAAGAACTACCTCCTCCTTCCTGGCGGGGACGGGGCCGGCACGGTCGTCCCCGAGCGGCTCATCGGCTACGGACGCGCCGCGCAGGCGGTGAAGAAGGACGTCATCCTCTGCATCGACCAGTCGGGGTCGATGGCCGCCTCCGTCGTCTACGCCTCCGTCTTCGGCGCGGTGCTCGCCTCCATGCGTACGTTGCGGACCAGGCTCGTCGTCTTCGACACGGCTGTCGTCGACCTCACCGAGCAGCTCGACGACCCCGTCGACGTACTCTTCGGCACCCAGCTCGGCGGCGGCACGGACATCAACCGGGCGCTCGCCTACTGCCAGTCCCGGATCACCCGGCCCGCCGACACCGTCGTGGTTCTCATCAGCGACCTCTACGAAGGCGGCATCCGCAACGAAATGCTGAAGCGGGTGGCGGCGATGAAGGCGTCCGGTGTGCAGTTCGTGACGCTGCTCGCCCTGTCCGACGAGGGCGCGCCCGCCTACGACCGCGAGCACGCGGCGGCGCTCGGCGCGCTCGGAGCACCGGCTTTCGCGTGCACCCCGGACCTCTTTCCGGAGGTGATGGCAGCGGCACTGGAGAAGAGGCCACTGCCCGTACCGGACAAGGAGACCCATCAGTAACAAGGGACGTGCGTCAGCCCGGGAAGGTCGTGCATCGTCCCGTCGCCCGCGGAGGGCCGCGTTCCGCGGTCCGCGCCCTTCCGGGAGGGCTCACTCCGAGGTGACGGCAGCAGCCGTACGTTCAGACGCCGGCCCGCGCCCGGTGCGCGGGCCGGCCGCGACGCCCGTCCGGCCGTCGAGCACGCGGCGCACGGAGCGGCGGGTCCGGATCCGATCGCTCCCGCCTGTCCGGGCGACGCGGTGGCCGCCTTCACCGCTCCGGAGTATCCGGCCCGAGAGATCCGAGACCCCTCGGGGCGCCGAGTGCTCGTCCCGGCCCGCGGCCGGGCGGTTCCCCGCCGTGTCCGGACCACCGCGTCCCGACCGTGGGCTCCGCCCGGCCACGGGCCGCCCTCGCTCCACCGGCGCGGCCCGTGCCGTTCCATCCACCGCGACCCGGTCGCCGGCACGGTCTGTGACCGTAATCACCGCCCAGGTGCGATCTGCGATTTAGGGTCATGCGGAGCTCGGGGATAACCTGCGAGATGGACATGCCGCGTACTCGGTAACCGTGTGCGCCTTCCTTGTGACCGAGCAGTCACGTTGCCCCTCGCGGCACGCCCACGCTGAAAACGAACCGCGAGACCACTGAAAAGGGACGGACGCGCGTGGACCTGTTCGAGTACCAGGCGAGGGACCTCTTCGCCAAGCACGGTGTACCGGTGCTGGCCGGTGAAGTCATTGACACGCCTGAGGCAGCCCGCGAGGCGACCGAGCGGCTGGGCGGAAAGTCTGTCGTCAAGGCGCAGGTGAAGGTCGGCGGCCGCGGCAAGGCCGGCGGCGTCAAGCTGGCCGCCACCCCCGACGAGGCGGTCGCCCGGGCGACCGACATTCTCGGCATGGACATCAAGGGCCACACGGTCCACAAGGTGATGATCGCCGAGACCGCGCCGGAAATTCTTGAGGAGTACTACGTCTCGTACCTCCTCGACCGCACCAACCGCACCTTCCTGGCCATGGCCTCGGTGCAGGGCGGCATGGACATCGAGGAGGTCGCGGAGAAGACCCCCGAGGCCCTCGCGAAGGTCCCGGTCGACTCCAACACCGGTGTCACGATCGAGAAGGCCCGCGAGATCGTCGCCCAGGCGAAGTTCCCGGCCGAGGTGGCCGAGAAGGTCGCCGAGGTCATGGTGACGCTGTGGGAGACGTTCGTCGCCGAGGACGCACTCCTTGTCGAGGTCAACCCGCTCGCCAAGGTCGCCTCCGGCGACGTCCTGGCGCTGGACGGCAAGGTGTCTCTCGACGAGAACGCCGACTTCCGTCAGCCCGGCCACGAGGCCCTCGAGGACAAGGACGCGGCCAACCCGCTCGAGGCTGCCGCCAAGGCCAAGAACCTCAACTACGTCAAGCTCGACGGCGAGGTCGGCATCATCGGTAACGGTGCCGGTCTGGTCATGTCGACCCTGGACGTCGTCGCGTACGCCGGTGAGAACCACGGCAACGTGAAGCCCGCCAACTTCCTCGACATCGGTGGCGGCGCCTCCGCAGAGGTCATGGCGAACGGCCTGGAGATCATCCTCGGCGACCCGGACGTCAAGTCCGTCTTCGTCAACGTCTTCGGTGGCATCACCGCCTGCGACGAGGTCGCCAACGGCATCGTCCAGGCTCTCGCGCTGCTCAAGAGCAAGGGCGAAGAGGTCACCAAGCCGCTGGTCGTGCGCCTCGACGGCAACAACGCGGAGCTGGGTCGCAGGATCCTTTCCGACGCCAACCACCCGCTGGTGCAGCGTGTGGACACCATGGACGGCGCGGCCGACAAGGCCGCCGAGCTCGCCGCGGCTGCGAAGTAAGGGACGAGGGACTCCAACACCATGGCTATCTTCCTCACCAAGGACAGCAAGGTCATCGTCCAGGGGATGACCGGTGCCACCGGCATGAAGCACACCAAGCTCATGCTGGCCGACGGCACCAACATCGTCGGCGGCGTGAACCCGCGCAAGGCCGGCACGACCGTCGACTTCGACGGCACCGAGGTACCCGTCTTCGGCTCCGTCGCCGAGGCGATGGAGAAGACCGGCGCCGACGTGTCCGTCCTCTTCGTGCCGCCGGCCTTCGCGAAGGCCGCCGTCGTCGAGGCGATCGACGCCGAGATCCCCCTCGCCGTCGTGATCACCGAGGGCATCGCCGTCCACGACTCGGCCGCCTTCTGGGCGTACGCCGGTTCGAAGGGCAACAAGACCCGGATCATCGGCCCGAACTGCCCCGGCCTGATCACCCCCGGCCAGTCCAACGCGGGCATCATCCCGGGCGACATCACCAAGCCCGGCCGCATCGGTCTCGTGTCGAAGTCCGGCACGCTGACCTACCAGATGATGTACGAGCTCCGTGACATCGGCTTCTCGTCCGCCGTCGGCATCGGTGGCGACCCGATCATCGGTACGACGCACATCGACGCCCTCGCGGCGTTCGAGGCCGACCCCGAGACCGACCTGATCGTCATGATCGGCGAGATCGGCGGCGACGCCGAGGAGCGTGCGGCGGACTTCATCGCGAAGAACGTCACCAAGCCGGTCGTCGGTTACGTCGCGGGCTTCACCGCCCCCGAGGGCAAGACCATGGGCCACGCAGGCGCCATCGTCTCCGGCTCCTCCGGCACCGCCCAGGCGAAGAAGGAGGCCCTTGAGGCCGCCGGCGTCAAGGTCGGCAAGACGCCGACCGAGACCGCCAAGCTGGCGCGCGAGATCCTCGGCGCCTGATCACCTCTTCGCGGGACTGCCTCCGCACAGACGGCGCGGGCCCGTACCCCTCCTCCGGGGTACGGGCCCGCGCCGTTTTCTGTGCGCCGGCCGCAGCGCGCTGAAGTCACCTCAGGTCCGGTACCAGTCGCGCCGGACCATGGACGAGCTCTTCGCGGAGCTTCTTCTGCAGCTCGAGGTCCTGTGGGGTCAGCTTCTGGGGACCGCCGCGGGGAGGCACGCCGCCGACCCGCTCGGCGGGCGGATTCCCGTGCCGCATCGGAGACGTCACCATAGTGATCAGTGCGATCCCGACGATCAGGGCCGTCAGGGCGATGGCTGCCCGTGTCCAGAGCCCGGCCTTGTGCTCACTGCCGTCACGGATCGCATGGGCCGCGGGCATCGCGGCCACCGGCTGAGTGAGGGCGAGCGCGCCCAGTTGCTCGTGCAGCAGCGCCGACTGTCCGGTGGGCCATGAGGGTTCCGCCAGCCCGGGCACCTGCTCGGCCACCGCGGCACGCGCGTTCATCAGCCGGCTCGCAGCCGCCGGAGTGCTCGCCTCCGTCTCCGCGGCGGTCTCCGGCAGGTCCAGGCCGACACCGTCGTAGAGCAGCAGGGTGCGACGGTAGGACGGCGGCAGGTCGAGCAGTGCGTCGAGCAGGGCGCCCGCGCCGGGGGCGGCGGGCGGCGGGTCGGGGTGGCGGTGCGCCCGGCGCAGCCGGTGCCAGGGCGACACCGCGTACTCGTATGCGGCCGCCCGTACCCAGCCCGCGGGGTCCCGGTCCACCGCGACCTCGGGCCAGCGCTGCCAGGCCTGCTCGAAGGCCCGCTCGACAGCCTCCCTGGAGAGGTTCCGGCGCCCGGTCAGCAGGAACGTCTGGCGGAAGAGGGCGGCGGCGTTCTTCGAGTACAGGGCGTCGAACGCCTCGGCGGGTGTCAGAGCGGGTACGGGGGCGCCCGGCCGGTCGCCGGCCGGAGGCTCGTCGGCCCGCGCCGTTTCCGCCGCTCCCGCTGACGTTCCTGCTGCCGGTGCCGGGGACGACGACGGCTTCGTCAGGTCGGCCCGCTTGCCGTGGGCGACCGGAGGGGTGCTTTCCGAGGTGCCCCGCGCCTCCGTGGTGCCCGTGCCGGCCGAGCCGATCAGCTTCGCGTACGCCTCACGCTTCCGTCCCCGAGGGCTGGCGCGGCCCGCCTCCCAGGACCGGACCACGGCCGGGGTGACGCCCACGGCCGCGGCGACCTGCTCCTCACTCAGTGACTTCGCCTCGCGCAGTCGGCGCAGCTCCTTCGGGGAGGGCAGGGGGAAGGAGGCCGTGTCGGTGACGCCCTGGGTCATGAGGAACCCCCGGCAGGCCTCCACGGGATGGAAATGTACATAACCGTATATTGGGCGACACAGCGGCTAATCGCCCGTTACATGGATTAAGTGCGTGTCGTTGGGAGCATTGCGGTGTGATCCACAAGACCGAACGCACCCCGTCGCTCTCGGCAGAGCAGGGAAGGACCGCCGTACTGGCATCCGCCTTTGTGCGGGGGGTGCTTGCCGCGGGGCTCGGACTCGGCTCGCTCGCCGTCCTCGCCCTGGTGGTGTGGATCAGCTCCCCGGCCCCCGACAGCGGCCCCGGCGGGGCCCTCCACGCGGCGGCCGGGATCTGGCTGCTGGCGCACGGCGCGGCACTCGTCAGGACCGACACCCTCAGCGGCGCCCCCGCCCCCGTCGGCATCGTCCCGTTGCTGCTCACCGGGGTGCTGGTGTGGCTGGTGCACCGGGCCGCCCGCGACGTGATGGAGCCGGACGAGGGGCGCACCCCACCGTCGGGCGCGAGCGCCTTCTTCCTGGTGACGGCGGGATATTTGCTGGTCGCGGCGGCGATTGTCCTCTATGCGAAGGGCGGGCCGATGTTCGCGCAGCCGGACTCGCTCCTGTTCCCGATGGCCCCCGTGGTGGCGGGCGGGGCAGCCGCCGGGGTGTGGGCGGCGGCCGGGCGCCCGATCGGGCCGCCGCCGGCCCCGGCGCCGGAGCGGCCGCGCGGGGCACCGGCACGGTCCCGCTTCGTTGAGCGGGCGGAGGCGGTGCTCCGGTCGGCGGTGGCCGGGACGGCGGTGCTGCTGGGTGGCGGGGCGCTGCTCGTCGCGGTGGCCCTGGTGTGGCATGAGCAGCCGGTTCGGGACTCGTTCCTGGGGCTGTCCGGCGACTGGGCGGGCAGGGCCGCGGTCCTGCTGCTGGCGCTGGTGCTCGTGCCGAACGCGGCGATGTGGGGTGCCGCGTACGGGATGGGGCCAGGATTCACCCTCGGTACGGCGTCCACGGTCACCCCGCTCGCCTTCACCGGGCGACCGGCCCTGCCGAACTTCCCGCTGCTGGCGGCGGTCCCCGCCCACGGAACCGGAACGGCTCCGAACTGGGCGGCCGCGGCGGTACCGGTCGCGGCCGGGGTGACGATCGCCTGGTTCACGGTACGGAGGGCAGCGCCCGCCCGTGGTGTGGGGGAGCCGGCGTGGGGCCTGCGGGGGACCGCGCTGACGGCTGCCCTGGCCGCGCTGGGATGCGGCGCCTGCACGGCGCTGCTGACCGCGGCGGCGGGCGGTCCGCTGGGGACCGGGGCGCTGGCGGAGTTCGGCCCGGTGTGGTGGCTGACCGGGGCGGCGGCGGTGGCGTGGACGGCACTGCTCGGTGTGCCGGGGGCGCTGCTGCTGAGGGCGTGGCGGCTGCGGGAACCCGGCAGCGAGGGGGAGAGCGCCGAGGCGGCGGAGAAAACGGTGCCCCCCGTGACACCTGGGGTGGCCGATGCACAGGCGCCCGGGCAGCCGGGAGAGGAGCGGCGCCGGTGGTGGCGCCCGCGGCGCGGGCCCGGGGGCGAGGACGCGGCTGCCGGCACGGAGTCCGGAACCGGACCTGCGGCTGGAGCAGGCTCCGTGCGGCCGTCCGCGACCGCGCCCGCCTCCGTGCCCACCACCCCCACACCCAACTCCGCGTCCCGCGACGAGGAACACGCGGGCCGGGACGCGTACGACTTCCTGCCGACCGATCCGTGGCATGGGCGAGCGGCCCAGGATTCCTCCTGGGCCCCCCTCCTCACGGAGCTGGAAACGCCGTCGGCCCGGCCTTCGGAGGCCGGGCCGACGAGTGGGCCGGGGGGAAGTGCTAGTTCTTGACGCCGAAGAACGGCTCCAGCGGCTTCGGCAGGAGATCGTTGCAGGCCAGCTGTCCGGACTTGGTGAGCGCGTCGTTCACGCAGGTGTAGTAGTCGCGGTAGACCAGCTGCACCGTGAACGTCATCGCGACGATCGACAGCGCCAGCAACGCCGTGACGAGCCCGCTGACCGCGGCCGTCGTCTGCGGCCTGCCCTGGACCTGCGCATACGGCGCACCGGGTCCGGAGGCCGGGGTGCCTGTCGGAGTGGAGCCCGTACCGGAAGAACCGGCGGCGCCGTCCGCCGCCGTCGCGCTCTTGGGCTTGGCGCGCAGGGAGCTGATCGACCAGTACACGGCCAGCGCGCCGAGCAGCAGGGCGATCTCCGGGAAATCGAAGATCGCGAAGAAGAAGGCCCACATACCGGAGAGCAGCGCGTAGCGGGCGCGGCGCTGGGCGGGGTCGGTCGGGTCCCAGCGCAGTCCGCCGGGGTTGTTCTCGGGTCCGCCCCGGCCGCCCGGGCCGTTCGGTCCGCCCTGGCCGCCGGGACGGCCACCGAAGCCGCCGCTCTGGCGTCCCGGCTGGTGGCGGCTCCACTGACTGCCCCAGACGGGGCGGTCGTCGGAGGGACCGTCCTCGGGTGCCCCGTCGCCGTTTCCGTTCCCGTTGCCGTCTCCGTCGGCCCCGCCGTTCGACGGGTGGCGGGGCTGCCACGGCTGGTCGGGGCGGTTCTCCGGCGGTGCGGCGAACGGGTTGTCGTCGTTGTCCGGGGAAGTGGAGGAGCCCGTGGGGGGCCGGCGTTCCCTCAGCAGCACTGAGGACCGCTCGGGCAGCGGGAGGCGGAAGGCGGTGCGGCGGCGTCGGTCCGGCATGTGGTGAACGTCTTCCCCATCTCGTCATTTCCGCCCTGCGGACGGTTCCCTGTCCCCTGACGCTACCTCCCGGCCCTCAGGGGCCGAAAGCGGGGAGCGCGGCCGCGGCGGCCCGTGCCTTCCGTCCGGACCCCCTCCTCTCTTCGATCCGGCCCCTCACCCCCGTCCCGTGGGGGTCCCCCGATGTGCCGGTATCGTTGCTGACGGTCGACTCCTTCGTAGGGTTCCCCGTATTGAGGGGAGCGATTCTTTCGTACGACCGTACAAATAGCGTCGCTCTGCTTCACCACGCGAGGCTTCACCACGCGAGAAAGGGCCCAGCCGTGGCCTCCCCGCCCTCCTCCGCCGCTCCGGCCCGCCTGGTCGTGCTGGTCTCCGGCTCGGGTACGAACCTCCAAGCCCTGCTCGACGCGATCGATGACGACCCTGCGGGCTTCGGCGCCCAGGTCGTCGCGGTCGGCGCCGACCGCGACGACATCGTCGGTCTGGAACGGGCGGAGCGCGCGGGGCTGCCGACCTTCGTCTGCAAGGTCAAGGACTACGCCACCCGCGAGGAGTGGGACGCGGCGCTCGCCGCGGCCACCGCAGCGCACCATCCGGACCTCGTGGTGTCCGCGGGCTTCATGAAGATCGTGGGCAAGCGGTTCCTCGCCGAGTTCGGCGGCCGGTTCGTCAACACCCACCCCGCCCTGCTCCCCAGCTTTCCCGGTGCCCACGGGGTGCGTGACGCCCTCGCGTACGGCGCGAAGGTCACCGGGTGCACCGTCCACTTCGTCGACGACGGTGTCGACACCGGTCCGATCATCGCGCAGGGCGTGGTCGAAGTGACCGAAGAGGACACGCCGGAGGGCGAAGCCGCTCTCCACGAACGCATCAAGGAAGTCGAGCGCAAGCTGCTCGTCGAGGTCGTGGGGCGGCTCGCCCGTAACGGCTATCGCATTGAGGGACGAAAGGTTCATCTCGGTCATGTCGGTGAATAAGCCCATCCGCCGCGCCCTGGTCAGTGTCTACGACAAGACGGGGCTCGAAGACCTCGCCCGCGGTCTTCACGAGGCGGGCGTCGAGCTCGTCTCCACCGGTTCGACCGCCGGGAAGATCGCCGCTGCCGGTGTGCCGGTCACCAAGGTCGAGGAGCTCACCGGCTTCCCCGAGTGCCTCGACGGCCGCGTGAAGACGCTGCACCCGCGCGTCCACGCCGGCATCCTCGCCGACCTGCGCCTGGACGCCCACCGCGAGCAGCTCGCCGAGCTGGGTGTCGAGCCCTTCGACCTCGTCGTCGTCAACCTGTACCCGTTCAAGGAGACCGTCGCCTCCGGCGCCTCCGCCGACGAGTGCGTGGAGCAGATCGATATCGGCGGCCCGTCGATGGTCCGCGCCGCCGCCAAGAACCACCCGTCCGTGGCCGTCGTCACCAGCCCCGGGCGGTACGCCGACGTCCTTGCCGCGGTCAAGGCGGGTGGCTTCGACCTGACTGCCCGCAAGCGGCTCGCCGCCGAGGCGTTCCAGCACACCGCGGCGTACGACGTGGCCGTCGCCTCCTGGTTCGCGGGTGCCGTCGGCGAAGCCGCTGAAGCGTACGCGCCCGCCGACGACTCGGGCTTCCCCGACTTCTTCGGTGCGACGTACGAGCGCAGCGACGTCCTGCGGTACGGCGAGAACCCGCACCAGCCCGCCGCGCTGTACACCTCCGGCTCCGGTGGCCTGGCCGAGGCGGAGCAGCTGCACGGCAAGGAGATGTCGTACAACAACTACACGGACACGGACGCCGCGCGCCGTGCCGCGTACGACCACGCCGAGCCGTGTGTCGCGATCATCAAGCACGCCAACCCGTGCGGCATCGCGATCGCCGACGACATCGCCGAGGCGCACCGCAACGCGCACGCCTGCGACCCGCTGTCGGCGTTCGGCGGGGTCATCGCCACCAACCGTCCGGTGACCGTCGCCATGGCCGAACAGGTCGCGGAGATCTTCACCGAGGTCATCGTCGCCCCGGCGTACGAGGACGGCGCGGTCGAGATCCTCGCCCGCAAGAAGAACGTCCGCGTGCTGCGCTGCCCCGACGCCCCGAGCTCCGCGGTCGAGCTCAAGCCGATCGACGGCGGCGCGCTGCTCCAGGTCACCGACCGGCTCCAGGCCGACGGCGACAACCCGGCCAACTGGACCCTCGCCACCGGTGAGGCTCTCTCCGAGGACGAGCTCGCCGAGCTCGCCTTCGCCTGGAAGGCGTGTCGCGCGGTCAAGTCCAACGCGATCCTGCTCGCCAAGGACGGCGCCTCCGTCGGCGTCGGCATGGGTCAGGTCAACCGCGTCGACTCCGCGAAGCTCGCCGTCGAGCGGGCGGGCGAGGAGCGGGCACGCGGGGCGTACGCCGCCTCGGACGCGTTCTTCCCGTTCCCGGACGGCCTGGAGATCCTGACCGCGGCCGGCATCAAGGCCGTGGCCCAGCCCGGCGGTTCGGTCCGTGACGAGCTGGTCGTCGAGGCCGCGAGGAAGGCGGGCGTGACGATGTACTTCACGGGTACCCGGCACTTCTTCCACTGACGGCGAGCGGTACGCACAAAGGGTGCCCCCGGACATGGAGTCCGGGGGCGCACACGGGGGGCGCCGCGCCCCCCGCGGCGAGACCGGTTGAGCGGACGTCCGGAGACCCGCCGCCTCGCAGGACCCAGAGCGGACCGCCGTCCACAGGCCCGGAAACGCCGGGAGGCCGCGCCCGGTGAACGGGAGCGGCCTCCGGGGCGAACGGGTCAGATCACGAGGACTTGACGACCAGCGTCGAGCACACCTTGTCCGCGAAGGTCTGCTTCTTCGCGTCCCACAGCGGCCACAGCCAGCCGAGGTAGCAGGCGAAGCTGTCCAGGAAGTGGGCGAGCCGGCGCACGAACGCCATGCCGAAACCGATCGGCTGGCCGTCGGACTCGCGCAGCAGCCGGATGCCGAGGGCCTTCTTGCCGACGGTCTGGCCGGTCGTCCCCTCCTGGTACAGCAGCCAGATCGCGAGGCCGATCATGGCGATGAACCCGATGACGCCGAGGATGCCGCCCCCGGTGCCGCCTATGCCGGCGCCGATGCCGACCAGGATGTACGGGACGCAGAGGATGAGGCCGTCGATGAGGAGCGCCGCGAACCGCAGACCCCAGTGGGCGAGGACGGGCCCGGCGCCGTAGCCGGGCTGCTGCGGGTAGCCTTCGCCGTACGGCTGGCCGGGCTGCTGCGGGTACCCGTAGCCCTGCTGCGGGACGCCCTGCGGGGCCTGCTGGGGGTACCCGTAGCCGGGCTGCTGACCGTAGGGGTTGTTCGGGTCGCCGTTGCTCATGGCGATTTCCTCCGTTGTGAAAGTGCGGGGACGACGCGGTCCGGGTGGAGGAACGGTGCACGATCGGAACGGCCTGTCCCCCCGACACTGCCCGCGGTGCTGCGCGGCTCATCGTGGTCTTGACATCGGCTTTTTGTCCAGCCAATAGCCGTATGTGTTGTGCAAGCGCAATCTGATGGCCACCGACGGCACCCAGAATTGGTATGCGGGCGGGGTCATCCGCGAGGATGGGCACCATGACTGCCCAGATTCTCGATGGCAAGGCCACCGCAGCCGCGATCAAGTCCGATCTGACCGCCCGCGTGGCGGCCCTCAAGGCGCAGGGCATCACCCCTGGCCTGGGAACCCTGCTCGTCGGGGACGACCCGGGCAGCCGGTGGTACGTGAACGGCAAGCACCGCGACTGCGCGCAGGTCGGTATCGGCTCCATCCAGCGCGAACTCCCCGGCACCGCCACCCAGGAGGAGATCGAGGACGTCGTACGGGAGCTCAACGCGAACCCCGACTGCACGGGTTACATCGTGCAGCTTCCCCTTCCGAAGGGAATCGACACCAACCGGGTCCTGGAACTGATGGATCCGGCCAAGGACGCCGACGGTCTGCACCCGATGAACCTCGGCCGCCTCGTACTGAACGAGACGGGTCCGCTGCCGTGCACCCCGCAGGGCGTCGTCCAGCTGCTACGCCACCACGGTGTGGAGATCAACGGGGCGCACGTCGTGGTCGTCGGCCGCGGTGTCACCATCGGCCGCTCGATCCCGCTGCTGCTGACCCGTAAGTCCGAGAACGCCACCGTCACCCAGTGCCACACCGGTACGCGTGACCTCTCCGCCCAGCTCAAGCAGGCCGACATCATCGTCGCCGCCGCGGGTGTCCCGCACATCATCAAGCCCGAGGACGTGAAGCCGGGCGCTGCCGTGCTCGACGTCGGCGTCAGCCGGGACGAGCACGGCAAGATCGTCGGCGATGTGCACCCCGGTGTGGCCGAGGTCGCCGCGTGGATCTCCCCGAACCCGGGTGGTGTGGGCCCGATGACCCGCGCCCAGCTGCTCGTCAACGTGGTCGAGGCGGCCGAGCGCGACGCGGCTGCCGCGTCCTCCGGCTCCGCCGGCTGACCTGATCCGGAAGGAACCCCATGGGTGCTGGTACGAGTCCGGCCGATCCGGCCGCTGCGGCGGACCGGGCGATTCCGGCGCCGCCGGGTGAGGGAGTGACTGCGGTGGAGGCCTCCGGCGGGGCGGCAGCGGACGACCGTGCCCGGCAGGCCCGAGGTGCGGACGCGCGGCGGGACGGCGGCTCGGGAACCGGGCCGGAGGCCGGTTCCGGCGCGGACGCGACTCTCGGTTCCGATGCGGACTCGGCCCCAGGTTCGCGGGACGACGTGGCTCGCGGCGCGGAGGCCGGCGCGGGCGGCGACTCCGGCAGCGGTGCGGGCGGCTCCGACGGCGGCGAGCCGGACAGCGGAGCCGAGGGCGGGGGCTCCGACGAGAACGGCTCGGACCGGGGCCCGGACGACGCCGTCTCCGCCCCCGCGCCCGGTGGCGGCCCGCGCGGATCGCGACGGTTCCCGTCGTTCACCCGGGACACCGCCCGCCCCGAGGGCGGTGGCCGGGCCGCGTCGGGGGACGCGCCCGCCCCGGCCCGCCAGTGGCCGCTGCTGGCCGTGCTCTGCACGGCCGGGACCGGACTGCTGATCGTCGTCCTTAACCCCTTCGCGGAGGCCTTCCGGATCGGCACGATACTGATCGGCGCGGCCCTCATCGGGGGCGCCGTGCTGCGCTGCGTCGTCCCCTCGGTGGGCATGCTCGCGGTCCGTTCCCGCTTCACCGACCTGGTGACGTACGGACTCCTGGGCGTCCTGATCGTGATGCTCGCACTCGTGGCGCAGCCCAAGCCATGGCTCGACCTCCCTTTCCTGGAGCACGCGGTCCGGTTCACGATCCGCTGACACCGCCGCCCGTGCGGCCCCACACGTCACTGCCGCCGGCACCGGCGCGGCGAGGCGACGTCGGCCAACCCGATCGCGTCGATCTTCGCCTGGCCCCGCGGACTCGCCCACCGCGGCAGGCGGGACGGCACGCCGGAGGTGGTCGCGTTCGCCGAAGCGCTGGAGCGGGTCTGCGTCGAGACCGTGGAAGGCGGCCGGATGACGAAGGATCTGGCGCGGCTGATCTCCGCGGACGCCCCGTGGCTGACCACGGAGGAGTTCCTGGACGTGCTCGACGTGAACCCGCAGAAGGAGACCGCGTCGCTCCGACGGCCTCGCGCCGACTGCCCGCACGCCGATCTGTGGTGTCCGTCCCCTCCCCCGAGAAGGGACGGACACCCGAGGCCGGAGCCCGCCGGAGCGCGGATGCCCCCGGAACGTGGCGACTTGAGCGGCCTTGCCCCGACCTGCCGTCAGCTTTGTCGACGGGGTGTCAGGTATCAAGGGGTGTCAGGAGCCTGTGGCACGGAAGTGACCATTCCGCCACGGTGTGATCGCTGCGCGACGGTGGCGGTCCGGCGCGGCGGAGCACCACGGAAGGGGGCGCGCAGGGGTGTGCGCCGATCCCCCGAATGCCGCCGTGCGCCATCTCTCCCGGAACTGGCAGCCTGCCTCCGGGCATCCTTCTGGGTAGTCCGGAACGGTGGACCGCCGTATCGGGGCAGGGGGAACGACAGGGTGACGGAAGAGCGGGGCACGCCAGGCACGTTCGGGGGAACGGAGGGGGAACAATGCCTCGTTGGAAGGCATTACCGGATGAACTCGACCCGCAGGTGAGGGAGTTTGCGGGCCAGCTGCGCAGGCTCATCGACCGCGGCGGTCTGAGCGTCGCAGCGGTGGCCGACCGTACGGGCTGCAGCAGGACGTCGTGGGAGCGCTATCTGAACGGGCGGTTGCTCGCACCCAAGGGGGCGATCGTCGCTCTGGCCGAGGTCACGGGCACCGACCAGGCGCATCTGGCCACCATGTGGGAGTTGGCGGAGCGGGCCTGGAGCCGCTCCGAGATGCGCCACGACCTGACGATGGAAGGCATCCGGGTCGCGCAGGCGCGCGCGGCGCTCGGCGAGTTCGGGCCGGACCCGTTGGGTGACGACAGCAGCCGCCGCTTCGGCGGCCGGACCACCGGCGCGGCCGTGGACGAGGGTGAAGGCGCGGGTGCGGGCGGCGGGGGCCGCCCGCCATCCGTACCGATCCAGCGCGGGAACGCACCACGGCCGCCGCGGCCCGACGGCGTCCGGCGGGAGCCGGCCGACCGCCGCAGGCTGACCCTGCTGCTCACCGGTGTGGTGGGCGCACTGCTGGTGCTGGCCGCGGCGGTACTCCTGACCGGCCCGGGCGGCGACGGCAATGGCGGGAAGGCCGCGGCCACCCCGTCGTCCGCATCGCCGACGGCCAGTGCGCCCGCACTGCCCGCCGGGGCCGGGTGCAGCGGCGCCGACTGCACGGGACAGGACCCGGAGGGCGCGGGGTGCGGCGGCCGGTCCGCGCGCACGGTCTCCAGTGCCACGGTCGGCGGAAGCCTCGTCGAGGTGCGGTACAGCAGGACGTGTGGCGCGGCGTGGGCCCGCATCACCGATGCCGTCCGGGGGGACACGGTACGGATCACCGCGGGCGGCGCCGCGCGGCAGGACGGCACGGTCGACGCCGGCGCGGACGCGTACACCCCAATGGTCTCAGTGGAGAAGGCCGCCGACGCCAAGGCATGCGCGACCCTCGCCTCCGGCACGAAGGGGTGCACCACCGCCGCCGCCCAGTGAGAACGGGCGGGGCACGGTGAGCGGTGAGTGACCGGTTGTGTGCGGTGCCACAGGGGGCCGGGCGGCCGGGAGGTCCCGGGTCGGATAGCCTGATCGCTGGATATCTCTTCACATCAAGATTCAGGGGATATCCAGCACCAGGGGCAGGGACCCCCACCGCCAGCTGTCTAACGGAGATCGCCATGACCCGCACTCCCGTGAATGTCACCGTGACCGGCGCAGCCGGCCAGATCGGCTACGCGCTGCTCTTCCGCATCGCCTCCGGCCACCTGCTCGGCCCGGACGTGCCGGTCAACCTGCGCCTCCTGGAGATCCCGCAGGGGCTGAAGGCCGCCGAGGGCACCGCGATGGAGCTCGACGACTGCGCCTTCCCGCTGCTGCGCAACATCGAGATCACGGACGACGCCAACGTCGGCTTCGCCGGTGCGAACGTCGCCCTGCTCGTCGGCGCCCGCCCGCGCACGAAGGGCATGGAGCGCGGCGACCTGCTCTCCGCCAACGGCGGCATCTTCAAGCCGCAGGGCAAGGCCATCAACGACAACGCGGCGGACGACATCAAGGTCCTCGTCGTCGGCAACCCGGCCAACACCAACGCGCTCATCGCGCAGGCCGCCGCCCCGGACGTACCGGCCGAGCGCTTCACCGCGATGACCCGCCTGGACCACAACCGCGCGATCTCGCAGCTGGCCGCCAAGACCGGTGCCGCCGTCTCCGACATCAAGAAGCTGACGATCTGGGGCAACCACTCGGCGACCCAGTACCCGGACATCTTCCACGCGGAGATCGCCGGCAAGAACGCCGCCGAGATCGTCAACGACGAGGCGTGGCTGGCCGACACCTTCATCCCGACCGTCGCCAAGCGCGGCGCCGCGATCATCGAGGCCCGTGGCGCGTCCTCGGCCGCCTCGGCTGCCAACGCCGCCATCGACCACGTGTACACCTGGGTCAACGGCACCGCCGCCGGCGACTGGACCTCGATGGGTATCCCGTCGGACGGCTCCTACGGTGTGCCCGAGGGCCTCATCTCGTCCTTCCCGGTCACCACGAAGGACGGCAAGTACGAGATCGTCCAGGGCCTGGACATCAACGAGTTCTCCCGTGCGCGCATCGACGCGTCCGTGCAGGAGCTCACCGAGGAGCGCGACGCGGTCCGCGAGCTCGGCCTGATCTGACCGTCGGATCCGGTCGTTCCCGATCCGGTCCGTACGCCCTTCGCGTACCTCACCGCCCCCGGCAGCCGTTGCTGCCGGGGGCGGCCGCGTATGCGGACCCGTACGCCTCGCCCGGGAACTGATGAGGACGCCCTGATCTGCTCCCGCAACGTGGTGCGGGCCATGCCCATGCTGGAGCGGACCCTGGCGGCCTTCGGCGGCCGACAGGCCACGGCCGGCTCGCCCGGCTCACGGCGATGAGCCGCCCGACCGGCTAGCCGGCGTGCAGCCGGTCGGCCATCTCCCGCACGGCTGCCATGGCCCGGCGCTGCAGGCCGGGGCCGAAGGTGATGCGCGTGGCGCCCAGCTCGCCGAGCCGGCGCGGGGTCGGGCCGTCCGGCAGCGCCAGCGCGTTGAGCGGGGCCGCGACGGCGGCGGCCAGGCGGGGAAGGGACTCGGGCGGTGCGGCGATCGGGTAGACACAGTCCGCGCCGGCCGCCGCGTACAGCCGGGCCCGGGCGATCGTCTCCGCCTCCGGGTCCGTGCCGTCCGGGACGCCGCGTACGTACGTATCGACGCGGGCGTTGACGAAGAGGTCCTCGCCCGCCACCGCCCGCACCTCGGCCAGCCGGTCCGCCTGTCGCCGCGGGTCGAGGAGGACGCCGTCCACCGAGTCCTCCAGATTGCAGCCGACCGCGCCGGTGGCCAGAAGACGCTCCACGAGCTCCTTCGGCGGCAGCCCGTAACCGGCCTCGATGTCTGCCGACACGGGTACGGGGACGGCGCGCACGATCCGGGCGACGGCCGCGAACATCTCGGCGGCGGGCGTCGCCCCGTCCTCGTACCCGAGCGACGCCGCGACCCCGGCGCTCGGGGTGGCCAGCGCCGGGAAGCCCGCGTCGGCGAAGACACGGGCGCTCGCGGCGTCCCACGGGCCGGGGAGGACCAGCGGGTCGCCGGGGGCGCGGCCGTGGTGCAGCGCGCGGAGAACGGACACAGTCATCGCGGGGCTCCTCGGGTGGGGTGCGCTGACGGTCCGGGGCGTGGCCCGGACCGGATCTGCCGGATCAGGGTCAGTGCTTGCTGTCGCCCGGGGTGTAGTGGCCCGGGACCATTCGGGTGGTCACCCCGAACCGGTTCCAGGCGTTGATCACCGTGATGGCGGCGATCAGCTGGGCGAGCTCGGCCTCCTCGAAGTGCTTCGCGGCCTTCTCGTACACCTCGTCCCGCACGAAACCGTCGGTCAGGACCGTCACGGCCTCCGTCAGCTCGATCGCAGCGATCTCCTTCTCCGTGTAGAAGTGCTGCGACTCCTCCCACGCGCTCAGCTGAATGATCCGTTCGACGGACTCGCCCGCCGCGAGCGCGTCCTTGGTGTGCATGTCGAGGCAGAACGCACAGTGGTTCAGCTGCGAGGCGCGGACCTTCACCAGTTCGACGAGGACCGGGTCGAGGCCCTTACGGGACGCGGCGTCCAGCCGGACCATGGCCTTGTAGACATCGGGGGCGAGCTGGGCCCAGTGCAGCCGGGCGCTGTGCTCGGGGGCGTGGCCGGAGTTCGGGTGGGAGTGCTCGTTCGTGGTCATGGATACGACGCTACGGGGTGGATGGCGCACGAGTATGGTCCATTTTCATGACGGATTCCTGGGCCGCTTTCGGAGCCGACCTGCACATCGACCCGACCGGTGCGGCAGGGCTGCGGGCCGGGCTGATGGACGCGCTGCGGGAGGCCGTACGGACCGGGCGACTGGCACCCGGTACCCGGCTGCCGTCCTCCCGTACGCTCGCCGCGGACCTCGGTATCGCCCGGAACACCGTCGCCGACGCCTACGCCGAACTGACCGCCGAGGGATGGCTCACCGCCCGGCAGGGCTCCGGTACGAGGGTCGCACAGCGGGCCGAACCGCGCCCGGTGGCCACGACGGCGCCGCGCTCCGGGCCGGTGCGCCGACGGCCCGCGTACAGCCTGATGCCCGGCTCGCCGGATCTCTCCACGTTCCCCCGCGCCGACTGGCTCAAGGCGGCCCGGCGCGCCCTGACCGCCGCACCCAACGACGCCTTCGGATACGGCGATCCGCGCGGACGCATCGAGCTGCGCACCGTACTGGCCGGCTATCTGGCGCGGGCGCGCGGCGTGTACGCGGACCCGGAGCGGATCGTGATCTGTTCCGGCTTCGTCCATGGCCTGATGCTGATGGGGAAGGTGCTGCGGCAGCGGCGGGTACGCGAGGTGGCCGTCGAGTCGTACGGACTGGACATGCACTGGAAGCTGTTCGCTGATGCCGGACTGCGCACCCCCTGCCTGCCGCTCGACGGACTCGGCTCCCGGACCGGGGAACTGGCCGGGATGCGCGGGGTGGGTGCGGCCCTGATGACGCCCGCGCACCAGTTCCCCACGGGGGTCCCGCTCCATCCGGACCGGCGGGCCGCGGTGGTCGACTGGGCGCGGGGCACGGGCGGACTGATCCTGGAGGACGACTACGACGGGGAGTTCCGCTACGACCGGCAGCCGGTCGGCGCCCTCCAGGGCCTCGACCCGGAACGGGTCGTCTACCTGGGGACGTCCAGCAAGTCCTTGGCGCCCGGGCTGCGACTGGCCTGGATGGTGCTGCCGCGGGGGCTGGTGGGGGCGGTGGCCGAGGCCAAGGGCCAGGTCGACTGGGTGTCGAGCACGCTGGATCAGCTGACGCTCGCGGAGTTCATCGAGTCCGGCGCCTACGACCGCCATGTGCGCTCCATGCGGCTGCGCTACCGGCGCCGCCGCGACCAGCTCGTCGCGGCGCTCGCCGAACATGCTCCCGCGCTCCGAGTCAGCGGGATCGCCGCGGGTCTGCACGCCGTGGTCGAACTCCCGGAGGGCACCGAGCGAGCGGTGATCCAGGCCGCCGCCTGGCAGGGCCTGGCACTGGAGGGCCTGGCCCGCTTCCGGCACACGGACGCGGAGGTGGGCAGCGACGCCCTGGTCATCAGCTACGGGGCGCCGACCGAAAGCGCCTGGGCAGGAACCCTGGAGGCGCTCTGCCGGGTGCTCCCGTAGGGGTGCGGGAGGACCGTCCCGAGCGCGCAGTACGCCCTACCGCGCGCTCGGGACGGCCGGCTCGGTGATGTCCGCCGGAGCCTCGCCGAACCGGGTCAGCGCCAGCGCGCCCGCCACCGCCACGGCGAACCCGGTGACCGCCAGCCAGCCGAGACCCTCCTGCGTACGGTCCCCGAGCCAGACGACGCCCACCAGCGCCGGGCCGATCGTCTCGCCGATCACCATGCCGGCCGTCGCTGTCGTCACCGAGCCCCGCTGCAGCGCGGACGTGAGCAGCAGGAACGCCGCGCCTCCGCCCAACAGCAGCGCATACGTCGCCGGGTTGGCGACCAGCGCCGACGGCGAGACGTCGTCGATCAGCCGCACAGCGACCTCGACCACCCCGAAACCGCACCCTGCCCCCAGCCCAAGCACCAGTGCGCGGGACTTCTCCGGCAGCCGCCCGGCCGCCGCGCCGATCACCAGGACACCCAGTGCGACACCGAGCATCCACCAGCGCAGGGCGGTCGAGCCGGTCCGGTCGCCCTCGCCGCCGGCGGCGAGCCCCAGCATGGCGAGACCCGCGCAGACCACGCCGACGGCGGCCCACTCGGTACGGCGCAGCCGCACATGCAGCAGGCGCGCGGCGACCACGGCCGTCACCGCGAGACTTGCGGCGAGGGCCGCGCCCACCGCATAGATGGGCAGGGAGCGCAGGGCGATGATCTGGAGGACGAAACCACAGCCGTCGAGGGCGAGCCCGGCCATGTAACGCCACTGCCGCACGGCGCGCAGCAACAACGCCGGATCGACCCCCGCACCGGACCCCGGCCCGGCAGCCGCCCGCGCGGCTACGGCCTGGAGGACGGAGGCCGTACCGAAGCAGACCGCGGATCCGAGCGCGCAGATCATCCCAAGAAGCACATGAGGACTCTACGTGGGCGGTCCCGGCCACCGGATCCCGGCCGAAAGCCCGAGTACCGGCCGTGGGCGACATGCGCGTCCCGTCAGCCGCGCAGCACCTCCCGGAGTTGCTCCAGGCCCCAGTCCAGGTCCTCCTTGCTGATCACCAGGGGCGGGGCGATCCGGATCGTCGAACCGTGGGTGTCCTTGACCAGCACCCGGCGGTCCATCAGCTTCTCGGAGATCTCCCGGCCCGTGCCGCGGCTCGGGACGATGTCCACGCCCGCCCACAGCCCGCGCCCCCGCACCGCCTCCACGGCGCCGCCGCCCACGAGCAGCCCCAGCTCCTGATGGAGGTGGTCGCCCAACTCCGTGGCCCGTTGCTGGAATTCACCGGTACGCAGCATTGCGATGACTTCCAGTGCGACCGCGCAGGCGAGCGGATTCCCGCCGAACGTCGAACCGTGCTCACCGGGCCGGTAGACCCCCAGCACCTCGGCCGACGAGACGACGGCCGACACCGGGACCACGCCGCCGCCCAGCGCCTTGCCGAGCACGTACATGTCCGGCACGACGCCCTCGTGCTCACAGGCGAAGGTCTTGCCCGTCCGGCCCAGACCCGACTGGATCTCGTCCGCGATGAACAGCACATTCCGCTCTCGGGTCAGCTCGCGTACCCCGGGGAGATAGCCGGGCGGCGGCACCAGCACCCCGGCCTCGCCCTGGATCGGCTCCATCAGCACCGCCACGGTGTTCTCGGTCATCGCCGCACGGAGCGCGGTGAGGTCCCCGTAC
Source organism: Streptomyces sp. NPDC048496 (assembly GCF_043200055.1). Taxonomy (NCBI): domain Bacteria; kingdom Bacillati; phylum Actinomycetota; class Actinomycetes; order Kitasatosporales; family Streptomycetaceae; genus Streptomyces; species Streptomyces sp. NPDC048496. The sequence goes on from NZ_JBICXB010000003.1 coordinate 171,078, forward strand.
GGAACGATCTCGAACCCCGGTGTGTACGGGCCGAAGTCCGCCCGAGCCTCCTGGTCCGTGGAGAAGCTGATGATGGTCGTCGTCCGGCCGTGGAAATTGTTCGCGGCGACGATGATCTTCGCCATGCCGTCCGGGATGTCCTTGACCCGGTAGCCCCACTTGCGGGCGGTCTTCACCGCCGTCTCCACGGCCTCCGCCCCCGTGTTCATCGGCAGCACCATCTCCATGCCGCACAACTCGGCGAGCTGCGTGCAGAAATCGGCGAACCGGTCGTGGTGGAAGGCGCGCGAGGTCAGGGTCACCCGGTCCAGCTGCGCCTTGGCGGCCTCGATCAGACGCCGGTTGCCATGGCCGAAGTTGAGCGCCGAGTAGCCCGCGAGCATGTCGAGATACCGCCGGCCCTCGACGTCGGTCATCCAGGCGCCGTCCGCCGAGGCGACGACGACCGGAAGCGGATGGTAGTTGTGCGCGCTGTGCGCCTCGGCGGAGGCGATGGCAGTTTCCGTGGTCGACACGGGATCTCCGTTCGTCGTGCGGCGTCGGGCTTGGGACAACCCCCACTCTGTATCGTCGGTCGGATCCTCGGGGAGGAAACCTTCAGTCCACGGTGCGCCCATGCGTTTGCGCAGTCAGAGGTCCAGGAGCTCCTGGCGGGGGCCGCTCTCCCGGCCGCCCCGGCCTCCGCCACCCCCGCCACCACCCCGGCGGGCTGCCAGGGGGCGCAGGGCCAGGGCGAGCGCCGCCCCCGCCACCAGCCCGGGTACGGCCCACCACACGCCGTCGAAGCGGTCGGAGGAGTCGGCGGCACCGGCCGTGTCCGCGGACGTCGACGGGGGAGCGGACGAGGAAGTCTCCGGTCCCGATGCGAGGCCGGCCAACGGGGCCTTCGGGGCGGACGCCTTCTCGTTCTCCCAGGCCTGCGGGAACAACTTCGCGTAGGCGTCCTCGTTGTTCTTCTTCCCCATCAGCCCGAGCTCCGTGAACAGCTTGACCAGCTCCGCCGGATTCTTCGCCCGGTTCCAGTACCCGCGGTAGGTATAGGGGACCTCGGAGGCCGTGTGTATCCAGACGGTGTCCGGATCGTCGCCCGGGAAGACGCGGTCGGTCCGCATCGGCTCCAGATCCAGGACCATCCAGGTCACATCGATCTGCCGGGTCCCCATCGCCCCGTCCACGCTCTGCGGCCGCTGCTTGGCGCCCTTTCCGGCCGGGCCCAGCAAGGTCTCCAGCTCGGCATACCTCGGATCCGAGACGGAGAGTGCGGTCGCCTCCCCGCTGTCGGGCGAGGAGATGAGCACGGTTGTCGATGCGTCTGCCACCGCACTCGGCGCGAGGCAGAGACTCAGCCCCCACACCGCGGCCGGTACGGCTGACCGGCGCAGCAACAGGGCCGCGGGCTGCCGTCTGAACCGGCCCCCTTGCCGTTGCTCGGAACGCACCCGCCGCCCTCGCGTGAACAGGCTTCCCGGCTTTCGCATGACGCCCCCTTTGCTGTCGCACTGTGCGGTACGGCCCGTCCGCACCGCGTCACCTCTGGTACACCGTTCAAGCCCCGCTGGTTCCGCTCCGGGCCCACCGGTTTCGGGCCCACCGTCGTCGGCCTGCCGGTCGCCGGTCCGTCAGAGGGCGGACCCGGCGACCGAGCGGGCCCGCTCCCGCGAGGCCACGCCCTCCAGCCGCAGAGTCAGCAGCCCGCCCTTCACCCACAACAGAGTCGGTCCAGCCGTCCGCTGGGACCGCGTCCACCGAACACCGTCCCCGTCGACCATGCCGAACTGCAGAGCGTGCGGCCTCGCGAACCAGAGGCCGTCCACCGTGCCACCGCGGCCGTCGGCCACCTTCAGCCACTCCGGCTGTTCCCGCACCTGCTTGATGAAGTACGGATCCAGCGGCGCCGCGAACTCGTCGAGCCGTATCGTCCGCCCTTCCTCCTGCCAGCACAGCGTGACCATCCACCGGCCCTCCGGCAGCCCCGACACGGACACCGCGTCCGGCGCGCCGAGCGCCCCGGGCACGACCGGCCGGAAGCCCGACCGCCGCGCCGCCTCCGCCGTCGTCACCGGGGGGCCGCAGCCCGGCACCGGTGCTCCGGGCTGCTCGGGGACCGGCGCGGACGGGTCGTACCGCACGTCCACCCCGCCGAAGTCGAACCAGTCGGCGACCGTCGCCCGTACCGGAGGCGTCAGCACCAGCACGACCAGGAGCCCCGAGAGCGCCGCGGCCAGCAGGTGGACCCGCCGACGGGCCCACACCCCGGCCCGCTCCAGCCACCCCGGGGGTACCGGCACAGGCACCGGGACCGCTTCGGCGACGATCTGCGCCAGCACCCGCTCGGCCATCGTCAGCCCGCCGCCCTCCGGCTCGGGGACCTCCATCCCACGCCCCAGCGCCAGCAACTCCGCGCGCAAGCGCGACCGGTCCGGATCAATCGCACCCGTCACCCCACGTCACCCCCTCCCCGTCCGGTCCCGAGCTTCTTCTCCAGCTTCTTCAGTGCACGGTTCAGCCGGGACTTCACCGTCCCCCGAGGCCAGCCCAGGGCCCGCGCCGTCTCCGCCTCGTCCATCTCCATCAGGTATCGGTAGGTGACGACCTGCCGATGCTCCTCGCTCAGCTCGTCGAGCGCGGCTGTCAGCAGCGTCCGCCGCTCCTCCGCGAGCGCCGCCACCGCCGGATCCGCCGACTCCGGTATCACCGGCTCGGCGCCCCGCAGCACCGCCTCGCGCCCGGCCACCGCACGCGCCCGACCCGTCGACCGGAGTGTGTTCCTCGTCTCATTCACGACGATCCGCAGCAGCCACGGCCGGAATGCCGCGCCTTCCCGGAATCGACCGAGCGACTGATACGCCTTGAAGAACGCGGACTGCACCACATCCTCCGCCTCGGCCCCCGCCCCGAAGGCGACCGCGGCCCGCAGCGCGACGCCCGTGTGGGCGCGCACCAGCTGCGCGTATGCCTCCGCCTCTCCGGCGCGCACACGAGCGATCACCGCGGTGTCGTCCTCTGCCGGCGCCCCTTCCGGCGCCGCAGCACGATTCCCGGTCCGCTGTTCGGCCCGCGCCTCGGCCTGCCCTCCGGCACGCCCGAGAGCGCGGTCCGCACCCCCGTCGTCGACGGCACGGCCCCCCTCCCGACCCCTCTGCAGGGCCCCCTCCTGCGTCCTCACACCTTTCATACACCGGTTGCCGGAGATCGGTTCCGTACCTGAGACAATGAGTTCTATGGCCTCTGAACGCCCCCGCGTGCTCTCCGGAATCCAGCCCACCGCAGGCTCGTTCCACCTCGGCAACTACCTCGGTGCGGTCCGCCAGTGGGTGGCGCTGCAGGAGTCCCACGACGCCTTCTACATGGTGGTGGACCTGCACGCGATCACCGTTCCGCAGGATCCCGCGGAGCTGCGTGCGAACACCCGGCTCGCCGTCGCCCAGCTGCTGGCCGCCGGTCTCGATCCCGAGCGCTGCACGCTCTTCGTCCAGAGCCATGTCCCGGAGCACGCCCAGCTCGGCTGGGTCATGAACTGCCTCACCGGTTTCGGCGAGGCCTCCCGGATGACGCAGTTCAAGGACAAGTCCGCCAAGCAGGGCGCCGACCGGGCGACCGTCGGCCTCTTCACGTACCCGGTCCTCCAGGTCGCGGACATCCTGCTCTACCAGGCCCACCAGGTTCCGGTCGGCGAGGACCAGCGCCAGCACATCGAGCTCACCCGCGACCTCGCCGAGCGTTTCAACGGCCGGTTCGGCGACACGTTCACCATTCCGGCGCCGTACATCCTCAAGGAGACGGCGAAGATCTACGACCTGCAGGACCCGTCGATCAAGATGAGCAAGTCGGCGTCCACGCCGAAGGGCCTGATCAACCTGCTCGACGAGCCGAAGACCACGGCCAAGAAGGTCAAGAGCGCGGTCACCGACACCGACACGGTCATCCGGTACGACGTCGAGAACAAGCCAGGTGTCAGCAACCTCCTGACCATCTACTCCACCCTCACCGGCACGGCTATCACGGATCTGGAGCAGAAGTACGAGGGCAAGGGCTACGGTGCGTTGAAGACCGACCTCGCCGACGTCATGGTCGAGTTCGTCACACCGTTCCGGACCCGTACCGAGGAATATCTCGACGACCCCGAGACGCTGGACTCGATCCTGGCCAAGGGCGCGGAGAAGGCCCGGGCGGTAGCCGCCGAGACCCTGGCCCGGACGTATGACCGGATGGGTTTTCTGCCCGCGAAGCACTGAGCCCGAGGACCCTGGCGAGATGACGGCTCCAGGCTGCACACTGGCGACAGGAGACCAACCCCGGTGACGGCCTGAAACCAGCCACCGACCGCGGTGACGGCGGCACGCCGGTCACCGACTTCGAAGAGTGAGGAGAACGACGTGGGGACCGTTACGCTCGGCGTTTCGATCGCGGTCCCGGAGCCCTACGGCAGCCTGCTCCAGGAGCGGCGCGCGAGCTTCGGGGACCCTGCCGCATTCGGCATTCCCACCCACGTCACACTTCTCCCGCCGACCGAGGCGGAGGCGGCCGACCTGCCCGCGATCGAGCGGCATCTCGCCGAGATCGCGACAGGTGGCCGTCCCTTCCCGATGCGGTTGTCCGGCACGGGGACCTTCCGCCCCCTGTCGCCGGTGGTCTTCGTCCAGGTCGTCGAGGGCGCGTCTGCCTGCTCCTGGCTGCAGAAGCGGGTGCGGGACGCGTCTGGCCCGCTGATGCGCGAGCTGCAGTTCCCGTACCACCCGCATGTGACCGTGGCGCACGACATCCCGGAGCAGGCGATGGACCGGGCGTACGGGGAGCTCGCCGACTACGAGGCGTCCTGGACCTGCGATTCCTTCGCGCTGTACGAACAGGGCCCGGACGCGGTCTGGCGCAAGATCAACGAGTTCCCGTTCGGGGCCGAGAGCGGCGCGCCCGCCGTGCCCGCGCAGGGCGGCAGCTCCATGGACGAGCCGTCCCTGCAGCCCTGAGGCGTCGGTAACGGCCTCCCCCGCGACGGGGAGCCCACTCCCTGTCGTGGCGGAGGCCTTAGAGCCTGTCGGGTGACCTTCGATCGGAGAGCGGACGCGGCGTGGTGCGTGCGATTCCAAGGCGCCGGGATGGCCTCGTAGCGGAGCTACTAGGGCATTTCGGCAACGCCGGAAGCGTGCGTGCCACGCCGTGACCGCCCGATCAGAGGTCGCCCGACAGGCTCTAAGGCCGGCAGGCGCCGGAAGAGCGGCCGCGGCACGTGCCGCAGCGCCGACATCACCACCCGCAGCGCCCCCGGCACCCACACCGTCTCCGAGCGCCGCCGCAGTCCCGTCACGACCGCCTCCGCGACCGCGTCCGGGGTCGTAGCGAGCGGCGCCTCCGGCATCCCCGCCGTCATCTTCGACCGTACGAAGCCGGGGCGTACGACCATCACATGCACCCCCGTGCCGTGCAGCGCGTCCCCCAGCCCCTGGGCGAACGCGTCCAGGCCCGCCTTGCTCGACCCGTAGATGAAGTCGGCACGCCGGGCACGCTCACCCGCCACCGAGGACAGGACCACCAGCGATCCGTGCCCCTGCGCCTGGAGTGCGCCGGCGCACACCAGTCCGGCGGAGACGGCGCCGGTGTAGTTGGTCTGGGCGACCCGGACCGCGGAGAGCGGTTCTTCCTCGTCGCGTCCCTGGTCCCCGAGGATGCCGAACGCGAGCAGCACCATGTCGATGTCGCCCTCGGTGAAGATCTTGCCGAGAGCGGTCTCGTGGGACTCGGAGTCGAGGGCGTCGAAGGCGACGGTACGGACGTACGCACCCAGTTCCCGCAGTTCGGCCGCGGCCGATTCCAGGGCGGGGGAGGGGCGTCCGGCCAGCCAGACCGTGCGGGTGCGGCGGGCGATCAGGCGACGCGCGGTGGCGAGCCCGATCGCCGATGTCCCACCGAGGACGAGCAGGGACTGCGGGGCACCGAAGGCGTCCTTCACGAAAACACTCCTAGCGGGGGGCGGCGGGGGACAGGGGCGGGCAGTGCGCGGGCTCAGAGGCCGAGGCGGCGGGAGAGGTCCGAACGGAACGCCCCGTCCGGGTCCAGTTCGGCGCGCAGCGCCCGGAACTCGGGCAGCCGCGGATACATCGCGGCCAGCGTCTCGGGGCGCAGCCGGGAGTCCTTCGCCAGGTAGACGCGGCCACCGGCCGTCGCGACCTCCTCGTCCAGCTCGTCGAGGAAGCGGGCCAGGTCCGGCAGCGTGGCGGGCAGATCGAGGGCGAGCGTCCAGCCGGGCATCGGGAACGACAGCCAGCCCGGATCGCCGTTCCCGAACCGTTTGAGCACGGCCAGGAACGACGGGCAGCGCCGCTGCGAGATCCGGCGCACGATCCGGCGCAGCGCCTCTTCCTGTCCGTATCCGACGACGAACTGGTACCGCACGAAGCCGCTGCGGCCGTACACCCGGTTCCAGTGCGGCACACCGTCCAGCGGGTGGAAGAACGTGGACAGCTTCTGGAGTTCGCCGATGCGGTACGCGGGGGCTCTGCGGTACCGGAGCTCGTTGAAGAGGGCGACAGAGGTGCGTCCGAGCAGTCCGTCCGGTACGGACACGGGCGCGACGGGCAGCTGTCCCGGACGGAACACGAGCGGTGTGCGCCGGGCGCGCGCCGGGAGCACATGCAGGGGCGCGTGCTCCCCTCGGGTGAGTACGGAACGCCCGGTCGCCCTGCCCCGGGCGAGGAGGTCGATCCAGGCGGCCGAGTAGCGGTAGCGGTGGTCGGAGGCGGTGAGCCGGGCCATCAAGTCGTCCAGATCGACAGCCCGTTCGGTGGTGACCGACATCAGTGACGTCGCGACGGGCTGGAACCGGAGCGTGGCCGAGAGGATCACCCCGGTCAGTCCCATGCCGCCCGCGGTTGCGTTGAAGAGAGCGGTGCCGGGCCGGACCGTACGGATCCCGCCGTCGGCGGTCAGCAGCTCCATGTCCTGTACGTGGCGGGAGAAGGAGCCGGAGACGTGATGGTTCCTGCCGTGGATGTCGGCGCCGATCGCTCCGCCCACGGTGACGTAACGCGTCCCGGGAGTCACGGGCACGAACCAGCCGAGCGGCAGCAGTACTTCCATCAGCCGGTGCAGGCTCACACCCGCGTCGCACACCACCAGACCGGTGGCGGCGTCGATGGTGCGGATCCGGTTCAGCGCGGTCATGTCGAGGACGGAGCCGCCCGCGTTCTGTGCCGCGTCGCCGTAGGCCCGACCCAGACCGCGCGCGATGGAACCACGGGGTCCGCAGCCGCGCACCGCGTCCGCCGCCTCCTCGTACGTACGGGGACGGAACCGCAGCGCGGTCGTCGGGGCGGTACGGCCCCAGCCGGTCAGGGAGACGGTGTCGACGGACATGATGGTGACCGTATCGCCCGAGAAAACACCTTTGAGGGATTTGTTACAGGACTCACCGAAATGGGCGATTGAAAGAATTTTGCTCATTAATGACGCGCAATTTCCTTTACTGGCCAGAAGAGTCCGCTTCGGCTTCGTCCGGCAGCCGGGGTGCGTCCGGCGCCACCGACAGGGGGAGCCTTCCGCCCTGGCGTCCGCTGCCGGTGATCCCGTCCGTCCTGGCGGTGCTGCGGTACGCGGTGTTCACCGAGCGCGGCACGCCCGGTGCCCCCGAGGACGGTGTGCCGGGAGACCGGGAGCTCGCCGCCGTCGGCGCCGGTGAGGATGGCCCCGTGCGGACCGGCGGTCGCCGATCCGTGAGAGTCCCGCGTCGGCCGTACGGGGTGTTGGTCGCCGTCGACGCCCGCGGCTCTGTGGTGCAGTTGCCGTCCGGCCGTGTCGCCCACGGGGCCGGCCCGACACCACCCCGGCGCCCGCGCCCGGGGCCCGTACACCGGTTTTCCGCGCCCAGGAGGGTACGCGCACGTCATGGACTGGCTGAAGAATCTCCCCGTCATCGGGCCCCTCGTCGCCCGGCTGATGATGACGCACGCCTGGCGCTCGTACGAACGGCTGGACCGGGTCCACTGGAGCAGGCTCGCCGCCGCGATCACCTTCATCAGCTTTCTGGCGCTCTTCCCGTTGATCGCGGTCGGCGCGGCGATCGGCGCCGCGCTGCTCTCCGGCGAGCAGCTGCACAAGATCGAGAAGTTGGTCGCCGATCAGGTGCCGGGCATCTCCGACCAACTGGGCATCAGCAGTCTGGTGGCCAACGCGGGCACGATCGGGCTGGTCGCCGGTGCGCTGCTGCTCTTCACCGGCATCGGCTGGATCGGTGCGATGCGGGACTGCCTGCGCGCGGTCTGGGAGAAGGACGATGTGGACCAGGGCAATCCGTTCGTCCGTAAGCTCAAGGACGCCGGACTGCTGATCGGCCTCGGCGGAGCCGCGCTCGTCACCCTTGCCGCTTCCACGGCGGGCTCCACCGCGGTCGGCTGGACCGCCGACGTGGTGGGCATCCCCAACCGTGGCGCGGGCGGGGTGCTGCTGCAGATCGTGGCCCTGTTCGTGGCGGCCGTGGCCGATTTCCTGCTGCTGCTCTATCTGCTGACACTGCTGCCGGGCGTGAAGCCGCCGCGGCGCAGGCTGCTGACAGCGGCGGTGATCGGCGCGATCGGGTTCGAACTCCTCAAGCTGCTGCTCGGCAGCTACATGAAGAGCGTCGCGTCGAAGAGCATGTACGGCGCTTTCGGCGTGCCGATCGCCCTCCTGCTGTGGATCAACTTCACCGCGAGGCTGCTGCTGTTCTGCGCCGCGTGGACGGCGACGCGGAGCAGCAAGGACATCAAGGAGGGCGTGGCGGACGTCAGCGGCGAGGAAGGCGACGCACCAGGTCCGGCAGCGGCCAGCGCCGGTTGACCAGGAACACGCCGCCGGCCAGCAGCACCAGCACCCCGCCGACGATCCCCAGCGCGACCCCGGCCCCGCTGGAGCCCTGGGTGGCCGCCGCACCGTGCTTGCGCGCATCCGTGCTTTCCGAGCCGGAGGTGCCCGCGGTGCTGTCGCCGTTGGTCGGTTCCGCGTCCTTCCCGGTGCCCGTCCGCGCGGACTTCGGGGGGACCAGTTCGCCGACCGGGGTCACCTTGCCGGCCGCGTCGAAGCCCCAGTCGAGCAGGCTCGCGGCTTCTTTGTAGACGGCGTGGGGCTCCTTCGACGACGGGTTCATGACGGTGACGAGCAGCACCTTGCCGTTGCGCTCGGCGACGCCCGTGAAGGTGTTGCCCGCGTGCGTGGTGTAGCCGTTCTTGACGCCTGCGATGCCCTTGTACGGCTCGACGCCGCCGGCGCCCGTGAGCAGCCGGTTGGTGTTCTGGATCTCGAACGTCGCCCGCTTCTTCCCCTTCTTCTTCTCGCCGGGGAAGTCGGCCGTGGCCGTCGAGCAGTACTCGCGGAAGTCCTTCTTCTGCAGCCCGCTGCGGGCGAACAGGGTGAGGTCGTACGCGCTGGAGACCTGTTCGGGTGCGTCGTAACCGTCGGGAGACACGACGTTCGTGTCGAGGGCCTGCAGCTCCTCGGCGTGCGCCTGCATGGCGGCGACGGTCCTCGGCACGCCTCCGTACATCGCGGACAGCACATGTACCGCGTCGTTGCCGGAGCGCAGGAAGACGCCGAGCCACAGGTCGTGGACCGTGTACGTCAGGTGCTCCTTGACGCCGACCAGGCTGCTGCCCTCGCCGACATCGGCGAGGTCCTCGTGCGTCACCTTGTGCTGCAGGGTCTTCGGCTGCAGTTCGGGCGAATCCATGACCGTGTCGGCGAACAGCATCTTCAGGGTGGACGCGGGGGGCAGCCGCCAGTGCGAGTTGTGCGAGGCCAGCACCTCACCGCTCTCCGCGTCCGCGACGATCCAGGACCGCCCGGTGAGGTCCTTCGGCAGCACCGGGGCGCTGGCACCCAGTTCGACCTGGGTGCCGACCCGGCCGAGCTGCGCGCCGCCGACCTTCGACATCGGGGCGGTCGGCTTCGGGTCGTCGGCGGTGTCCTTGTCGACCGCTGACGCGGGACTGATGACAAGAGTGGACAGCAGAGCGGCGGAGATGACCGTCAGTGCGGTCTTTTTCAGAGCGGGCACGGTCGGAAACGTACAGGCTGATGATGTGACGAGCGTTGCGGACCTGCTGGCCGGCCGTCCGAGACGCTGGGACAGCCCACCCCGGGCGCTCAGGCCGGAGCGTGGTGGCGATACTGGATCCATGAAGCTCAGCCGCCCCGTTTCCTGGTTCCTGCTCGCCTTCGGGGTGTGGAGCTGGGTCATTTGGGTCACTTTCGCCAAGAATCTATGGAAAGACGGCAGTGGACTTGCCTTCGACGACGCGGGTGACCCGACTGCGTACTTCTGGGTGCATCTGCTGCTTGCCATCACGTCCTTTCTCCTGGGGACGGCGGTCGGTGTGATCGGGTTCCGCGGACTCAGGGCGCTGCGCCGCGAACGTTCATAACCGGCCGGGCGGCGACCGGACATAGGTGTACGAAGCGTCGGCGCACAAGGCGCAGACGTACCGAGAGCCGCACGTGGGTGGGGGAGTGCACGTGGCAGCGGTCTTCGTTCCGGTGGCGCTGGCGGTCCTCGCGCTGCTCGTCGGTGTGCACCGCTATGTGTGGCGCCGCTTGGTCGCCGACACGACGGCCCCGGGCGGCACGCTGCGCCGGGTGGGCACGGCAGCGGTCTGGCTGCTGCCGCTGCTGAGTGTCGGCGCCCTGGTCTCCGGGTGGGCGGGCGCCCCGTTCTGGCTGCAGCGGGTGCTGGCCTGGCCGGGCTATCTGTGGCTGGCGGCGCTGCTGTACCTGACCCTGACTCTGCTGGTGGGCGAGGCGGTACGGCCTGTTCTGCGGCGGGTCCTCGCGCGCCGGGCGGGCGGCGGTACGGCTGCCGAGAACGATTCGGCCGAAACCGTTTCAACTCAGGTCGAAGCACCCGCGGCGGAGAGCTCCCTGGCCGGTGCGCCCGTGAGTGGAACCCCTGCCACCCTCGTCGCCGGCGCCCCCGTCACGCCCCCCGCCGACCCCTCCCGCCGCGTCTTCGTCGCGCGCGCCGTCGGGGGCGCGGCCGCCGTCGCCGGGCTCGGCATCGTCGGCCACGGCACCTACGGCGTGCTGCGCGGTCCGCGGGTCAAGCGGGTCACCGTCCCGCTCGCCAGACTGCCCCGTGCCGCGCACGGCTTCCGGATCGCTGTCGTCAGCGACATCCACCTCGGCCCGATCCTGGGCCGCGCCCACACCCAGCGGATCGTCGACACGATCAACCGGACCCAGCCCGATCTGATCGCCGTCGTCGGGGACCTCGTCGACGGCTCCGTCGCCGACCTCGGTCCGGCCGCCGAACCGCTCGCCCGGCTGGAGGCCCGCCATGGTGCGTTCTTCGTCACCGGCAACCATGAGTATTTCTCCGGTGCGGCCCAATGGGTCCATCACGTAAGGGAATTGGGGCTGCACCCGCTGGAGAACGCCCGGGTCGAGATCGACGGTTTCGATCTCGCCGGGGTCAATGACATCGCCGGTGAGAGCGAGGGGCAGGGCCCCGATTTCGAGCGCGCCCTGGGCGGCCGGGACCGGACCCGCGCCTCCGTCCTCCTCGCGCATCAGCCCGTCGTCATCGACGACGCGGTTGCGTACGGCGTGGATCTCCAGCTTTCGGGCCACACCCACGGCGGCCAGCTCTGGCCGGGCAACTACGTCGCCGAACTTGCCAACCCCACGGTCGCCGGCCTGGAGCGCTACGGAGATACCCAGTTGTACGTTTCTCGGGGTGCGGGTGCCTGGGGTCCGCCCGTGCGGGTCGGCGCCCCTTCCGACATCACCGTCGTCCACCTGGCGTCCCGTCAGGCGTAACGGCATAAAAGGGACGACTCAACTGCGCGGCGTCTCCACGGTTTTCAGTCGTTCGACCCAACCAAGGTTTCAACTGTCGAACAAAAGGCTATGAGATACAGATTTCCTCTTCCAGATGTGAAAATCGTGTGATTGGCTGACCGTGAGCACGGTGATGTGCGTTTCTGAGCACATCTGCCCAGGTGGGGCTGTTAAGGGAGAGCACGGCAATGCGGTCGATCCGGCTACGGATTCTCGCGATTCTCGCGGTTTTGGTCATCGCAGGCGTCGTCGCCTGGCAGTTGCTTCCCTCGAACGAGGTGAAGAGCGATCCGATCATGGTCGGGACGACGGACGAGGTGACGTCCCTCGATCCGGCCGGTGCGTACGACGCCGGTTCCTGGGCGATATACAGCAACCTCTACCAGTCCCTCATGACGTTCAAGTCCGGGGCGATCGTCCCGGAACCGGACGCCGCCGAGAGCTGTGGGTTCATCGGCCAGAAGCTCCAGACGTACCAGTGCAAACTGCGCGACGACCTGACCTTCGCCAGCGGCCGGAAGATCACTGCCGCCGATGTCGAGTACTCGATCGAGCGCATGATCAGGATGAAGACGGACGTCGGTCCGTCGGTCCTGTTCCCCAGCCTCAAGAACGTGGTGTCCGAAGGCCGCACGATCACCTTCAACCTCTCCTCACGTGACGCGACCTTCCCGCAGAAGCTCGCCACCGGAGCCGGTTCGATCGTCGACCGCAAGGAGTACCCGGCGAAGAAGCTCCGCACGGGAACCAAGGTCGACGGCTCGGGGCCGTACGTCCTGAAGTCGTACCAACCGGGCGTCGAGGCGGAGTTGGTCCCGAACACCCGGTACAAGGGCGCACTGAAGAAGACCGGCGTCCCCGTCACCATCCGCTACTACAAGCAGTCGGACGACCTCCTGGCGGCCTGGAAGTCCGGACAGGTCCAGGTGACGCACCGGCAGCTGCCGCCGTCCACGCTCGCCGAGCTGAACCCCGGCGACCCCGACATGCGCATCACCGAGGCGGACAGCGCCGAGATCCGCAACCTGGTCTTCAACGTGCGTGCCGGGTCCCCGCTCGCCGACAAGAGGGTCCGGCAGGCCATCGCGGCCACCATCGACCGCGGGCCGCTGGTGGCAGATGTCTACAAGAGCACCGTCGAACCGCTCTACTCGCTGATCCCGCAGGGCTACATCGGGCACAGCACGCCGTTCTTCGACGCCTACCCGGCGCCCGACCCGGCGCGCGCCAAGCGGCTGATGCAGGAGGCGGGCGTGCAGACCCCGCTGCACATCAACTTCGCCTACCGCGCCGACGACGCGTACACGACGGAGACCGCCGAGCTCCGCCGCCAGCTGGAGAAGAACGGGCTGTTCAAGGTCTCGGTCAAGGCCGTGGACTGGCAGGACTTCCAGAAGGGTTACGCGGCCGGCAAGTACGACGCGTACACCGTCGGATGGCTGCCCGACTACCCGGACCCCGACACCTTCAGCCAGCCGCTCGTCGGCCGCGACAGCAGCCTTCACAACGGCTACACCAGCAAGAAGATGGACGACCTGATCGCGGCCACGCTGCAGTACAGCGACCGGAGCCGTACCGCGGCGGACTTCAAGGAGCTCCAGGCGCTGGTCGGCGAGGACGTGCCGCTCGTGCCGCTGTGGCAGAAGAAGGACTACGTCGTCAGCAAGACCGATGTCTCCGGCTCGCAGTACCTGTCGGACGGCACGGGCATCTGGCGGCTGTGGGAACTCAACTGGATCTAGGAGAGCACTGAAGATCTTGGCCGGGGTCGGCCGGAGACCGCCGCACACCGTGTGCGAGGTCTCCGGCCGGCCCCGGCTCTTACGGCCTCCCCCACTCCCTGTCGCGGGGGAGGCCGTTACGACTTCTCCCGGCCCGGCCCGGCCGATCGGTGGTCGGCTGTTTCACCGACCCGGGCAGGAAGTCCGCCAGTACGTCGTGGATCTGCCGTACGAGCGGTCGCAGCACCCGGAACCGGGAGAGCGTGATCGCTCGGGCGCCGATCGGTGCGGTGCGCTCGACGAGGCGGCGGCTGCGCTCGGCACCCTCCGTCCGGTCGTACACCCAGAACAGCACCAGACCCATCTGTATCAGCCACATCAACTGCGGCAGCACGTCGGTCATTTCGGGGTCGGTCTTGGTGCTCGAGCCGCGCAGGCACCGTTCATGAATGGAGATCGCCGCCTCCCGGGCCGCGACCGACTCCTCGGAGAACGGGGAGAGCGGGCTTTCCGGATCCGCGGCGTTCTTGAAGAACTGGGCGGCGAAGCGGTGGTACGGCTCGGCCACGTCGAGCCAGCTGAGCAGTACCCCGCGGATCCGTACGGCCAGGTCCTTGTCGCCTTCCAGGACCGGCTTCACCGCCGCCTCGTGCTCTGCGGCGAGCCGGTGGTAGAAGCTCTGGACGAGAGCGTCTTTCCCCGTGAAGTAGTAGTAGGCGTTGCCGACGGAGACCCCGGCCTCCTGCGCGATGGCACGCATCGTCGTCTTGTCGTAGCCGCGCTCCTCGAAGAGCCGGAGCGCCGTTTCGAGAATGAGTGTGCGGGTCTGCTCGCTCTTGGGAGCCTTGGCTTCCTTTGCGTCCTTCGCTTCCTTCACCACAGCCCCGAGGGTAGCCGTCCGCCCTGCTCCTCCGTGCCGGGGACCTGGCATGTTCCGTCCCCCGGACCGCAGGGCGCCGCCGTCACGTACGCCGCGGCAGTGAGGTCCATGACCCAGCCTCCCTTGAACGCGTTCAAAAGCTGTTGTCAGGGACTGTAGGCCTGCATGTGAACATGTTCAAGCGGGTACTCCGGGGCGCTTGTCCCCGGCCGCGGTCGCGGGGGCCCTGAAGCGTCGTACGCCCGGTACCGCCGCCGTCGCCAGACAGGCCGCACCGACCGCCACGGCGGCGACGGTCAGCGGGACTTCGGGACCCCAGGCCGTGGCGGCGACCGGGGCCAGGGTGTAGCCCAGTGGCATCGCGCCGAGGGAGAGCAGCCAGTCGTACGAGGTCACGCGGGCCAGCGCGTGGGCGGGTACCGCGGACTGGACCGAGGTGTCCCAGACTGGGCCGAGGAAGCCGAGTCCCGCCAGCGCGATGCCGTACCCGGCGATGGTCAGCGGGGCGGGGGCGCCGGCCGCGAGGAGGCCGAGGGGGAGTGCGTACGTGGCGAGGCCCAGGTTGGCGGCCAGGATCGGGCGGCGCGGCCGGGCGCGCCCGGCCAGCAGTGAGCCGAGGAGGAGGCCGACCGCGCCGGTCTGGAGCAGGGCGATCCAGGTGCTCTTGCCGCCCATGTCCTCGATGGCGAGTGCCGGCCCCAGGGTCATCAGGACGGCCGCCGCGCCGTTCCACACGGAGTGGGCGATCAGGCTCGTCCAGTACCAGTCGCGGCCGCGGACCTCGCCCCAGCCCTCCTTGAGGTCGGCGAGCATCGAGCGGCGCGGTATCGGCACGTGCCGGACCTTGATGGCGGACAGGAGTGCGGCGCTCACCGCGAAGCTCGCGCCATCCAGCACGAACGCCCAGCCGGGGCCCGCGGTGAGGATCAGCGTGCCGGCGACGGCCGGGCCGCCGAGCCGGGTCGCGCTGGTGGCGACCGCCATCAGGGAGTTGGCGCGCAGCAGGCCCGGGGCTTCCACGGTGCCGCGGATCAGCGGCGACACGGTCGGCATGGCGAAGGCGCCGGCCGCGCCGCCGATCACCTCGGCGACGGCGATCTGCCAGAGCCGCGGTTCACCGCCGAGCAGCTCCACGCCGACGAAGAGCTGGGTGGCGCACCGTACGAGATCGGTGGTGAGTGCCACCGTGCGGGCGTTGAAGCGGTCGCCCATGACGCCGCCGAGTGGCAGCAGGAGCAGCTTGGGCACCATCGCGCACGCCAGCACCAGGGCGAGGGCGGCGGTCGAGCCGGTGGCCAGGTAGACGGCGAGGGAGAGTGCGGTGGGGATGGCGGCGTCGCCGAGGAGGGAGAGGGTGCGGCCGATGAAGAGCAGGCGGAAGGCGCGCGTGTGCAAGGGGTGCGACATGCGAACAAACCTATTTCGGTACCAAATTATTCGTCAACGAAATATCTGATGCCGAAGCGCATGTGTACACGGGCGTACCCTTTCCTCATGGAGTCACGCGACTGGACCGACGGACATGTCGAGCGGTGGAAGCCCGTGCTCCCCGACCTCGATCCCGATGTCGAGGGCGCGGTGACGCGTATGAAGAAGCTCTCCGTCCACCTGCGACGGGTGCGTGAACAGTCCCTGGTCGACTTCGACCTGGACCGCCAGGAGTTCGAGACGCTCCACAAGCTCGCCGGACGCGGCGGGAAGGCGGCCCCGTCCGAACTCGCCGCCGACCTCGACCTCGCCCCCGCCTCCGTCACCGGCAGGCTGGACGCGCTCGAACGGCGCGGATTCATTCGCCGTACGCCCTCCACCACGGACCGGCGACGGGTCGACGTGGAACTCACCGAGGAGGGCCGCTCGACCTGGCTCGGCGCGATGGACTTCCTCGGCCACGAGGAGTACCGGCTCCTCGGCGTACTCGACAAGGACGAACGCATCCTGCTCAACGACATGCTGCGCCGCATCATGGTCGTCGCGGAGGATCGCGGCGGAGCCGACTGGGGCTGAGCGCCACGGGGGTCGCCCGACCTCAAGGGGAGAACAGCCCTACGCCGCGCCGCCCTTGACCCCGGTTGCAGATGACGGCCCTCGACCAGCCGGAGATCGTGGACCGACCGACCGACCGACCGACCGACCGACCGACCGCCAGTACGATCTCCTGGTCGCAGGACCGGCTGGACTCCGCGAGATCGCAGACCAGTTGGGCGCACTCGTCGAGCCGGTGGCGTTCTACGGAGACGACGGTGACGGTGTGGTGGAAGCGGGCCATGACGCCACCCTGCCCTGTGTGGAGGGGTGTTGCCAGTGCCCCGGCAGCGCCTCCGTCCGGTCGTTCGCGTACGACGCGTCAGATGCTCATCGAGCGGGCGGCATTGACCTGGGCCATCACCATCTGGAACGTCTCCGGGCCGGTCGCCTGGATCACCGTCGAGTGGTGACGGCCGCCGCTGGTCACCGCGACCTGGATGAACCCGGTCGTCTTCTTCTCCTTCATCAGGAGGAAGAGCAGCCCGACCAGGCAGAGCAGGGTGAAGATGATCGCCAGCACGATCGCGACCGTCGGGATCTTCTCCTCGGTGCGCGACATGTCGGTGGCCGTCCACACCGCGCCCTTGAGCGGCAGCGTGCCGGACGGCGTCACGATCGAATCGCTCATGACGGTGATGTCCCCGAGCGACAGCATCGGGGCCCCGCCGCCCGGCCCCGGGCCCTGCTGCGGCGGGAACCCGTAACCGGGCAGGGGCGGCTGAGCCGGCGGATTCACGGCCGGATAGCCGTAGGCCGGGCCCGGCTGGGCCGCGGCGTCGGGCAATTGCTGCGGGTAGCCGTATCCCTGGCCATCCGCGACGGTGGGCGGATTGTACGGCTGCTGAGGCGGTCCCCACTTGTATGAGTCGCCCGCGTACGGATTCGGATCGCTCAACGTTCCCCGCTCTCGATCAAGCCTGTGCGCCCCGCGCGTTGCTGCCCCGGGCGGTGAACCGGTCTCCGGCTCCGCACGACCGTACCGAACGGGTCTGCGCAGCGCAGCAGGAGGCCCCGCCTCCCGCAGCGTTCCTGCGGAAAACGGGGCCTCCTGTGCAACTGGCGTACCCGAAGGGTCAGAAGCGACGCGTGATCAGCGCGCGCTTCACTTCCTGGATCGCCTTGGTGACCTCGATGCCACGCGGGCACGCGTCCGTGCAGTTGAAGGTGGTGCGGCAACGCCACACACCGTCACGGTCGTTGAGGATTTCCAGGCGCTGCTCGCCGCCCTCGTCACGCGAGTCGAAGATGAAGCGGTGCGCGTTGACGATCGCCGCCGGGCCGAAGTACTGGCCGTCGTTCCAGAACACCGGGCACGACGAGGTGCACGCGGCGCACAGGATGCACTTGGTGGTGTCGTCGAACCGCTCGCGGTCCTCGGCGGACTGCAGACGCTCACGCGTCGGCTCGTTCCCCTTGGTGATGAGGAACGGCATGACGTCGCGGTACGCCTGGAAGAACGGGTCCATGTCGACCACGAGGTCCTTGAGGACCGTGAGGCCCTTGATGGCCTCGATCAGGATCGGCTTCTCCGGGTTGATGTCCTTGATCAGCGTCTTGCAGGCGAGCCTGTTCTTGCCGTTGATCCGCATCGCGTCGGAGCCGCAGATGCCGTGGGCGCAGGAACGGCGGAACGTCAGCGTGCCGTCGGTTTCCCACTTGATCTTGTGAAGGGCGTCGAGGACACGCTCCTTCGGGTCGATCTCGATCTGGAAGTCCTGCCACTGGGCCTCGTCGGAGACCTCGGGGTTGAAGCGGCGGATCCGGAAGGTGGCCGTGATGTACGGGGAGGCAGGGGACGCCGAGGGGTCGGTCTCCGCCTTGTCCAGAGTCGGGGTTGCCATCAGTACTTACGCTCCATCGGCTGGTAGCGGGTCTGGACGACCGGCTTGTAGTCGAGTCGGATCGACTCCGTGCCGTCGGCCGCGACCTCGCGGTACGCCATGGTGTGGCGCATGAAGTTGACGTCGTCGCGGTTCGGGTAGTCCTCGCGGTAGTGACCGCCGCGTGACTCCTTACGGGCCAGCGCGGAGGTCGCCATGACCTCGGCCAGGTCGAGCAGGTTGCCCAGCTCGATGGCCTCCAGGAGGTCCGTGTTGAACCGCTTGCCCTTGTCCTGGATGGACACGTTCAGGTAGCGCTTGCGCAGCTCGGCGATCTTGTCGACGGCCGTCTTGATGGTCTGCTCGGTACGGAACACCATCACATTGGCGTCCATGCACTCCTGCAGCTCCAGACGGAGCGTCGCGACCCGCTCGGTGCCCGTCGAGTTGCGCAGCCGCTCGACCTGGTCGATGACCAGCTGTGCCGGGTTCTCGGGAAGCTCGACGTAGTCGTTCTTCGCCGAGTACTCGGCGGCGGCGATGCCCGACCGGCGTCCGAAGACGTTGATGTCGAGCAGCGAGTTGGTCCCCAGACGGTTGGCGCCGTGCACGGAGACACACGCGACCTCGCCGGCGGCGTACAGGCCCGGGACGACGGTGGTGTTGTCGGCCAGCACCTCGCCCTCGACGTTGGTCGGGATGCCGCCCATGGCGTAGTGCGCGGTCGGCTGGATCGGGATCGGGTCCGTGTAGGGCTCGATCCCGAGGTACGTACGCGCGAACTCGGTGATGTCCGGGAGCTTCGCGTCCAGCTGCTCCGGCGGCAGGTGCGTGAGGTCGAGGTAGACGTGGTCGCCCTCGGGACCGCAGCCGCGGCCTTCACGGATCTCCGTGTAGATGGAGCGGGACACGACGTCACGGGAGGCGAGGTCCTTCATGACGGGCGCGTACTTCTCCATGAAGCGCTCGCCGTCCTTGTTGCGGAGGATGCCGCCCTCACCACGGGCGCCCTCCGTCAGCAGGATGCCCATGCGCCAGATGCCCGTCGGGTGGAACTGGAAGAACTCCATGTCCTCCAGCGGCAGACCGCGGCGGTACGCGGCGGCCTGGCCGTCACCGGTCAGGGTGTGGGCGTTCGACGTCACCTTGAAGAACTTGCCGGTGCCGCCGGAGGCGAAGATGATCGCCTTCGCCTGGAAGACGTGGATCTCGCCGGTCGCCAGCTCGTACGCGACGACGCCTGCGGACTTCTTGACTCCGTCGACCTCCTGCAGCAGCAGGTCCAGGACGTAGAACTCGTTGAAGAACTCCACACCCTCCTTGACGCAGTTCTGGTACAGCGTCTGGAGGATCATGTGGCCGGTGCGGTCCGAGGCGTAGCAGGACCGGCGGACCGGGGCCTCGCCGTGGTTACGGCTGTGGCCGCCGAAGCGACGCTGGTCGATCTTGCCCTCGGGCGTGCGGTTGAACGGCAGGCCCATCTTCTCCAGGTCGAGAACGGAGTCGATGGCCTCCTTCGCCAGGATCTCGGCGGCGTCCTGGTCGACCAGGTAGTCGCCGCCCTTGATCGTGTCGAAGGTGTGCCACTCCCAGTTGTCCTCTTCCACGTTGGCGAGCGCGGCGGCCATGCCGCCCTGCGCGGCGCCCGTGTGGGAGCGGGTCGGGTACAGCTTCGTGAGCACGGCGGTACGGCTGCGCTTCGTCGACTCGATGGCCGCGCGCATGCCGGCGCCGCCTGCGCCGACGATGACGGTGTCGTACTTGTGGATCTGCATGATTTCCTCTGGTCCCTCTGGCCCGGCGCCTAGCGGATGTTCGGGTCGAAGGTGAAGATCACCAGCGTGCCCAGCAGGACGGTGAACACCGTGGCGGTGTACAGGAGCATCTTCAGCCAGAAGCGGGTGTTGTCCCGTTCGGCGTAGTCGTTGATGACCGTACGGAGGCCGTTGGCGCCGTGCAGCATGGCCAGCCACAGCATCGCCAGGTCCCAGACCTGCCAGAACGGCGAGGCCCAGCGGCCCGCCACGAAGGCGAAGCCGATCTTGGAGACACCGCCGTCCAGCACGAGCTGGATCAGCAGGTGGCCGATGACCAGGACGACGAGCACGATGCCCGACAGGCGCATGAAGAGCCAGGCGTACATCTCGAAGTTGGTGCGCGAACCCTTGGGGGTCTTGGCCGTCCGCGTGCGCGGGGGCTCGATGACCGGGGCCGGGTGGTCGACGTCGTAGAGGCTGACGCCTTCGACGGCGCCGATCGCGGAGGACTCGGTGGACATTGGCCTCAGCTCCCGAAGACTGCGCGTACGGCGTGGCCGAGGACGGGGTACACGGCCCCGACCATCAGCACGATCCAGATGCCCATCGCGGACCAGAGCATCTGCTTCTGGTAGCGCGGGCCCTTGGCCCAGAAGTCCACGGCGACGATACGGAGACCGTTCAGCGCGTGGAAGAGAATCGCGGCCACCAGGCCGTATTCGAGGAGCGCGACAGGCCAGGTCTTGTACGTGGCCACGACGTTGTCGTAGGCCTCGGGGGAGACGCGGACGAGAGCGGTGTCCAGGACGTGTACGAACAGGAAGAAGAAAATGAGGACACCGGTGACTCGATGAGCCACCCACGACCACATGCCTTCCCGGCCGCGGTACAGCGTTCCAGCCGGCACGGAAGAACCCTCCGGGAGCGGGGATTGGGGTCGGCCGGCTTGACTGTCGGTCTGACCCGGCCGGGTACGGTCCACCGGCCCCGGCCATCGTAGCGACGGTTTGTCGGTTCGCTCGCGCCGGGGCCTCTGGTGTGATCTAAGTGGCAATGAAACAGGCACGGACGGGCTAGGAGGGCACTGAAGATCTTGGCCGGGCTCCCGGCGTCTTGCACGCACATCTGCGGCGTTGCCACAACGGCCTGACAGCTCCGCTATGAGGCCGCTTCGGCGCGTTGCAGCTGCACGCACCGGACGCCGCTCGCTGATCCGGCCAAGATCTTCAGCACCCTCCTAGGGCCTCTCGTCCGGATCGGGCCGACCCGGCACCCGTCACCAGCTCGATGATGCGGCCCCGGGCGAGTCGGCGCATCTCGTCCGCCGTGACCACCCGCTCCTCGTCGGGGTCGTGGCCCAGCCTGGCCCGGATGCCGGCCAGCACCTGGTCCGGGTGCTCGGCGGGGCGGAAGGCGTCGAGACAGATCACGAAGACATGGCCGAAGCGGCTCTCGTACGCGGCATGCCCGGCGCTCAGCGCGAGGTGCGCGGAGTGCGGTGCGGCGTGGTGCAGTCCCGGGGAGACCTCGGTGGCGAGCGCCTCGGCGAGATCCGCGGGCGCCATGTCGTACCCCGCCTCGTCCGCGGCGGCGAGGAGGGCGTCCACATCGGGGTACGGGCGGTGAGCGGCCAGCCGCTGCGCCCAACGGGTACTGCCGCAGCAGCCGAGCAGCGCGGCTTCGGCGTCGGCGGTCGGTGCGGTGTTGAACCGGTCGAGGCCGAGGGAGCGGGCGCTGAGGCAGGCCGGGGCCGGGCCGCGGTTCTGGGCGGGGAGCGCGGGCGGGCCGACCCGCCGCTGCGGTGGTTCCGGGAGGCCGGCGTGGGACTCGCTGGGCCTGGACAGCGTGGGACTCCTCGAAACATCGGCATCCCTGTGAGCCCGGTGCGGTGAGGGGGATCGGAAACCAGGGAGACACAGGGTGAAGGGAGGGACGAATGTGCCCCAACGCTATCGGGGCCAGGCAACGGTCGTGCGACGGATGCACGAATTTCACCCGGAAGGGAGAGTTTCGGCACGTCTGATGGACGATTCTTCGAGGAGAATGTCCAACTATCTCCTTACTTCTTCCCTTTTACCCGCCACAGTCGGAGGTTTCTGACCGATGTCGCCCTCACGCGGAGCCCTCGCGGCCGGTGCGGCCCTCGTGGCGGCAGCCGCCGTGACGATCACCGTCGTCGTCTGGCCGGAAGGTGCGGACACCGGACGCACCGGGGAGGCGTCCGTGGCCGGCGTCTCCTCGCGCGCCTCCCTCACTCCCTCGCCGAGCCGCAGTTACCCGCTCTCCACGGCGCCCCGGGCCATCCCCGCCGTACGTGAGCACATCGCTGCCCGCGGCCCCGGCTGGCGGCCGGGCCGGGGCAGCAGCGTCGTGATCGCCGGAGACAGCGGACCGCTCGCGGACGAGGCGCAGCTGCTCGCCAAGGAGCTGAAGATCCCCTACCGGGGCGCCGTCCCGGCCCGTGCGGGCGATGTCGAGCTGGCCCTCGGCGCCCCCGGTGCCGGGGCCCCCGAGTCGTACACCCTGAAGACCCACGGCCGGCGGGTCGTCATCACCGGACCCGACCAGGCGGGTGTCTTCTACGGAACCCGCACGCTGAAGCAGTCGCTGCGCGCCGACGGCATGATGCCCGAGGGCGAGGTGCGCGACCGGCCCGACCGGCCGCAGCGCGGACTCAACCTCGACATCGCGCGCAAGTACTACACGGTCGGCTGGATCGAGGACCGGTTGCGCGACATGGCCGACCTCAAGCTCAACCAGCTCGGCCTGCACTTCTCCGACGACCAGGCGTTCCGGATCCAGTCCGACACCCACCCCGAGGTGGTGTCGCCCCAGCACCTCACCAAGGCGGAGGTCCGCCAGATCCTCGGCCTCGCGGGCCGGCTGCACATCGACGTGGTCCCCGAGATCGACTCACCGGGCCATCTGGGCGCCGTCCTGCGCGCCCATCCGGACCTCCAGCTGCGCAACACGGCGGGCGTGCGCTCGATCGGATCGCTCGACATCTCCAATCCGGGCGCGGCGAAACTCGTCGACCAACTGATCGGCGAGTTCGCGGAGCTCTTCGGCGGTGCGTACTGGCACCTGGGCGGGGACGAGTACCGCGCGCTGATGGTGAAGGACCCGGCCGTCTCGTACCCGCAGCTCCAGCGCGCCGCCCAGCAGAAGTACGGACCGGCGGCCGGGATCAAGGACCTCGCCACCGGATGGCTCAACGACCGCGCGGCGGTGGCACGCACGCACGGGCAGCAGCCCAAGGCCTGGAACGACGGCTTCTTCCGCGGCGGAACCGTCCGGGCCGACAAGAACATCGAGGTCGAGTACTGGACGGGCAAGGAGTACGGCGCCCGACCGCCGGAGGAGTATCTGAACGAGGGCCGGCGCGTGGTGAACCTCAACGACGAGTTCCTCTATTACGTGCTCGGCCAGCCCAATGCGTTCGTCTACCCGACCGGGAAGCGGATCTACGAACAGTGGACCCCGCTCGTCCTGCGCGGCACGCAGCCGGTACCGGCCCGCTACTCGAAGCAGATCCTGGGCGGCCGGTTCGCGGTCTGGGGCGACCTGCCGAACGCGCAGACTCCGCAGCAAGTGGCGCAGGGCATCCGGATGCCGTTGCGGGCGACGGCCCAGAAGCTGTGGGATCCAGGCAAACCGGCGCTGAGCTGGGATCAGTTCCGGGCGCTGGCCGCGCGGATCGACGGGACGGGCTGAGCGGGACCGGGCGGATTCCCTGTGGACAGTGGAGTGGACCGGGGTTACGTTCGCAGGCCGCGTGTTTCGGGGAGAGGCGCGCGTTTCCTGCGTTCCCGGCTCAGAATCCTGGGGGGTTCCACTTCATGCGGTGCTCCACCTGCCGTCTCAGACCGCCCGTCACCGCGGACGGACACTGTCTTCTCTGCGCCGGCCCGGCCGGTCCGGCGACGCCGATGTCCCAGGCGTCCGTGCCACCGGTCCCGGCCTTCGTCGCACCGCAGCAGTACTTGCGCTCGCCGAACGGGCTCGCGAAGGCCGTCGTCATTCTGCTGGCCGTCGTCGCCGTGGTGGACCTGCTCGCCGTGGCGGCGGGGCTGAACATCCGCGGCCTGCTGGGAGACGGGCTGGAGAACGACTTCGCGACGTATGACGAGGCGGAGGCGACTCTGGCGGACAATCTGTACGGGTCAGCCGGCGCGCTGCAGGGTGTCACGACCCTGGCCACCGCCGTCTTCTTCATCATCTGGTTCCGGCGGGTGCGGCTGAATGCCGAGGTGTTCGACCCGAGCATGCAGCAGATGAAGCCCGGGTGGGCGGTCGGCGCCTGGTTCGTCCCGTTCGCCAACCTCGTGCTGCCGCGCCGGATCGCGGGCGGCATCTGGACCGCGAGCGCCCAGACCAACACCGACGGCAGCCGGCGCACCGTTCCGGCCACCGTGATGAACCTGTGGTGGGGAGCGTGGGTCTGTTCGTTGGTCTTCGGCCGGTACGCGTCCCGGCAGTACCTGAAGGCCGAGGAGCCGCAGGAGGTCATGGACGCGGCGGGGCAGCTGATGGTGGCCGACACGCTCGACGCCGTGGCCGCGGTGCTCGCGGTCCTCTTCGTACGCAAGCTGACCCGGATGCAGGGGGAGCGGGTGGCGCTCGGCGTGTATCCGCTCACCGTGCAGCCTTCAGCGGGTCGGGCCCACTGACATCTGTGGGGGTGCACCCGCTGGGCGACGCTATTCGGCCTCCCACAGTGATGATTTTGAGCCATTCGGCGCTGAATGCGGTAACAGGAAGCGCCAAGTTCCCTTGCGTGCACGCAAGGGGACGGGCTGACGGGAGACACCGATGAGCCTGCTGGAACTGATCGCCGCCGCCGATGAGAGGGGGCTCGTCGCGAGCGCGGTCGCCTGCCTCGACCGCTGCCTGCCGCAGCCCGCTGCCGGGGCCGATCCGGATCCGCTGCGCCCGCTCTGGGCGGGATGCGCGGACGGTTCCGTGTGGCCGGACCGCCTTGCGGAGGTGCGCGCGGTGCTGGACGCCGCGGCGGATACGGAGGGGGCGGCGCCGCAGATCCGGAAGCTGCTGGACGATGCGCCCGCGGACCGGGCGGCTCCGGGGCTCCGGGAGTGGGCGGACGCGTGCTCGCTGCTGGCCCTGGAGGTCCATCTCGGGCAGGACGCGATGCCCGGTGCCGGGGCGGATCTGCTGAGGCGCTGCCGCGAGGGCGATCCGGCGGGGGCGGGGCCGCTGGTGGCCGGGGAAGTACGCCGCCAGATCCGCATCCTGGAGATGCTTGCGGATTCCGGTACGGGGGCTGCGGGCCTGCGCCAGGTGCGGGACGCGTCGACGGAGGGACAACGAGTGCTGCGCGCGGCGACGGCGCGGAGGGCACGGGGGCGCGGACCGGGCGGGGAGTGATCGGGTCCGTCCGGTGACCGTTCCGTCCTCCATCGCCGGACGGACGAAGCCCCGGCTGCCGGGCGTTCTTCGGGCACTGAGCGGGCGGCGCACACCGGGCGGTCTCGGGAGATTCCCCGGAAGAACGAGGACGACCGGGGCCGCCACCCCCCACAGGAGAGGCCCCGGTCGTCTTCCGCGGGGCCGCAGGACGACCCCGTACTCTTCTCAGCGCCGTGAGTGCGTTTTCTGTCACACCTCAACGTGTCCGAGGACGTTGCGGGTTGCACAAGTCATGGACGCGGCCCCTGCGGAGCACGTAGCGTGCTGAGTCGCGCAGGGTGGCGCGGCAGTGGTGACCAGCTGCGATTCAGGACAGCAGGGCGGGTTGAGGGAGTGCTGGGGGACGACGCGGAGCTGACCGCCGCGGTGCTCGCGGCACAGGACGGGGACGAGGACGCCTTCCGTTCTGTGTACCGCGCTGTGCAGCCGCGGCTGCTGGGCTACATACGAACGCTGGTGGGGGAGCCGGACGCCGAGGACGTGGCGAGCGAGTCCTGGCTGCAGATAGCGCGCGACCTCGACCGGTTCAGCGGAGACGCCGACCGGTTCCGCGGCTGGGCGGCGCGGATTGCCCGTAACCGGGCTCTGGACCATCTGCGCATGCGCGGCAGGCGCCCCGCGATCGGCGGCGACGAGACCGAACTGTCGGAGAAACCGGCCGAGTCCGACACCGCCGACGAGGCGATCGAGGCCCTGGCCACCGGCCGTACGATGTCCCTCATCGCCCAACTGCCGCAGGATCAGGCCGAGGCCGTCGTGCTGCGCGTGGTGGTCGGCCTGGATGCGAAGAGCGCGGCCCAGACGCTGGGCAAGCGACCGGGAGCGGTACGTACCGCCGCGCACCGCGGACTGAAGCGGCTGGCGGAGCTGCTCCGCGCGGACAGCGACGAGGACGGCGGCGAGAAGGGCGCATCGCGGGGAATTCTGCCGCACGGGAGCGCCGCAGGTCATGCGGCGGAGCTCGGCGCCGTACCCGCGCAGCGCCCTTCCCGGAACGGTCTGGCGACGTCCGCCGGTGTGACGGATTCGCGTCCGTGGACGCAGAGGGACATGTGATGGCCGACGAGCAGGACGCATGGCTTGACAGGGACGCGGCGGAACGACTGCTCCGCGGCGAACCGGTCGATCCCGGCGAGGGCCATGCGCGCGCCGACGCCGAACGGCTCGCGGCCGCGCTGGACGCGGCTGCCCGCAGTGCCCGCCCGGCCACCGGTGAACTGCCGGGCGAGGCTGCCGCGCTGGCCGCGTTCCGGACGGTCCCGCGCACCGCGCGCGCAGGGATGCGGGCGACGGCATCGGCGGACGTCCGGTCGGCGGGACACGCCGTGAAGGACAGCGAGCCGCAGACGCTGGGACCGGTACGCAGCGCTCCTTCGTCCTCCCAGGACGGCCGCGCGCGTGCGTCGCGCTGGAGCCGTCCCGTCCGTTTCGGTCTTGCCGCCTCCCTCGCCGGCTGCGCGCTCAGCGGGGTGGCTGTCGCGGCAGGTGCGGGCGTGCTTCCCGGTCCGTTCGGCAAACACGCCAACCCGCTGCCGGCCTCCTCGGTATCGGCGTCCGCGTTTCCGGAGGAACGGGGCTCCGGGGGCGCGTCCGGCAGGACGACGGCCCCGCCGTCGGGATCGCCGGACATGCACCCGTCCCCGGATTCTTCCGGTGGAACCCACCAGGGCGGGGACGAACGGGACGGCACGCCCGGCCCGGTCGGAACCCCGGACGGGAGCGGCGCCCGGAACGGCGGGAGCGCCGGCCCCCGTTCCCCGGACGCGACCGACAGCAAGGGCACGCCCGGCGGCGGCCAGGACGACACGTGGGGTGGGACCCTCAATGCGTGCCGCGACTACCGCGACGGCAAGATCAACGACACCCGCAGACGCCGCCTCGAAAAGCTGGCCGACGGCGCCGACAACCTGGACCAGTTCTGTCAGCGGATTGTCGACCAGGCCGGTGACGAGGGCGACCAGGGGAAGGGGGAGAGCGGCGCCGACGAGCAGAACGATGCCGGCGCGGACGCGGCAAACCGGGCCGACGGCAGCGCGAACGCGCTCCAGTCGCTCTGGTTCACGCCCGGTACCCCGGCCCCGTCGGCCTCGGCGTCCCCGACCGATGTCACCTCCCCGGCGGCCACGCCTCCGGCCGTCCGGTCGACGGCTGAGCCGTTCCGGCCGCTCCGCCGGCACCGGGTGTGACACTTTTCGGCCCGTCGACGCTGTACAGAATGAGCCGACTGGTCATCGGCAGCGCACAGAGCCGGGGTTCCCCCCGTACCTTCGGCTCAGCGCACCTGGCGCGGGCGGGACACGTTCCCCCGGTCCCGCCCGCGCCCCCTTTCCTCACCTCCGCTCACCAGTAGATGACGACCTTGTCGCCGTTGCGCACCTGGTCGAAGAGGGCGGCGATCTTTCCCTCGTCCCGGACGTTCACGCAGCCGTGCGACGCGCCGGTGTAGCCGCGGGCCGCGAAGTCCGCCGAGTAGTGCACCGCCTGACCGCCGCTGAAGAACATCGCGTACGGCATGGCCGTGTGGTAGATCGTCGACACGTGGTGCCGGGACTTCCAGTAGATGGAGAAGGTGCCTTCGCGGGTCGGCGTGTACTGCGAGCCGAACCGCACATCCATCGAGGAGACGACCCGGCCGTCGATCATCCACGACAGGGTCCGGCTGTTCTTGCTGATGCAGAGCACCCGCCCGGTCATACACCGCTTGTCGGGCCTGGCGGCGGGCCGGGAGGTCGGCGGGTTCAGCTCGGCGGCCGTCGGCTTCCGCGTCATGGCGACCAGCTTCTGCCAGGTGACGGTGTCCGTCCGTCCGGTACGGGACAGACCGCGTTTGCCCTGGAAGGACTGCACGGCGGCGACGGTGAGCGTCCCGTAGTAGCCCGTCGGGCTGCGGTCGAAGTGGCCGATCTGACGGAGCCGGGCCTGCAGCTCCCGAACCTGCTTGCCCTCGGAGCCGGTCGCCATCAGCGTCCTGCCCTGCGGAGCGGGCTTCGGTGCGGCGGGCGCCGATGGCGAGGGCGCGGCGGTCGGCGGTGAGGGGGTCGCGGCGGGCTTGGCGTCGTCGGTCGCCGGGGCGGAGGTCTTGGGCGGGGACGAGGGCTTCGCCGCGGAACCGCCGGAGGCCTGCGCCTGGCAGCCCGCGGTCGTGGCGGCCAGCGTCAGGACGGCGACGGCGGTCACCGCCGTAGCCCCTGCCCGGTGTGCTGTTCCTCCGCCGTGCCGGGTTCTGTGTATCCGCATCAGTCTCGGCCCCCTTATTCCTTCGTTGTCTCTTGGGACGGATTCCCGCTCTGCCCGGTTGCCAAAGCCCACGCATGATGGTGAGTGCGGTGGCGAAGGGGGTAGGTCGCACCCTGTGAGCAAGGTCCCAGCCGGTGCCCCTCCACCGGTCGCGCGGCCACCGCTACAGTCCGTCGCGAGGGTCGTTGGTTACCAATTAGTAGCTTCAGTGGGAGGCACAGTAGATGACGCGCGAGTCGGAGTCGGGACTGCCCATCGAGCCGGTGTACGGGCCGGACGCACTCGACGGGTGGGACGCCGACGACAAACTGGGAGAGCCCGGCGCCTACCCCTTCACGCGCGGCGTGTACCCCACGATGTACACCGGCCGGCCGTGGACGATGCGGCAGTACGCCGGCTTCGGCACGGCCTCCGAGTCCAACGCCCGCTACAAGCAGCTGATCGCCAACGGCACGATGGGTCTCTCCGTCGCCTTCGACCTGCCCACCCAGATGGGTCACGACTCCGATGCGCCGATCGCGTCCGGAGAGGTCGGCAAGGTCGGGGTGGCGATCGACTCGATCGACGACATGCGGGTGCTGTTCGGCGGGATCCCGCTGGACAAGGTCTCCACGTCCATGACGATCAACGCCCCCGCCGCCCTGCTGCTCCTCCTCTACCAGCTGGTCGGCGAGGAGCAGGGCGTCCCGGCGGACAAGCTGACCGGCACCATCCAGAACGACGTCCTCAAGGAGTACATCGCCCGCGGCACGTACATCTTCCCGCCGGGGCCCTCGCTGCGGCTGATCGCCGACATCTTCAAATACTGCAGGGCCGAGATCCCGAAGTGGAACACCATCTCGATCTCCGGCTACCACATGGCGGAGGCCGGAGCCTCGCCCGCGCAGGAGATCGCGTTCACCCTCGCGGACGGCATCGAGTACGTCCGTACCGCCGTCGCGGCCGGCATGGACGTCGACGAGTTCGCCCCGCGTCTCTCCTTCTTCTTCGTCGCCCGTACGACCATCCTCGAAGAGGTCGCCAAGTTCCGTGCCGCCCGCCGGATCTGGGCCCGGGTGATGAAGGAGGAGTTCGGCGCGAAGAACCCCAAGTCGCTGATGCTCCGCTTCCACACCCAGACCGCGGGCGTCCAGCTCACCGCGCAGCAGCCCGAGGTCAACCTGGTGCGCGTCGCGGTCCAGGGGCTGGCCGCGGTCCTCGGCGGCACGCAGTCGCTGCACACCAACTCGTTCGACGAGGCGATTGCCCTGCCGACCGACAAGTCCGCCCGGCTCGCGCTCCGTACCCAGCAGGTCCTGGCGTACGAGACGGACGTCACCGCGACCGTCGACCCGTTCGCCGGTTCGTACGTCGTCGAGAAGATGACGGACGACGTCGAGGCCGCCGCCCTGGAGTTGATGGGCAAGGTCGAGGACATGGGCGGCGCGGTCAGCGCGATCGAGCGCGGCTTCCAGAAGAACGAGATCGAGCGCAGCGCGTACCGCATCGCCCTGGAGACCGACAGCGCCGAGCGTGTCGTGGTCGGCGTCAACCGCTTCCAGCTCGACGAGGAGGAGCCGTACGAGCCGCTCCGCGTCGACCCGGCGATCGAGGCCCAGCAGGCGGCGCGGCTGGCGAAGCTGCGGGCCGAGCGCGACCAGGGCGCGGTCGACGAGGCGCTGGGCCGGCTGAAGAAGGCGGCCGAGGGAACGGACAACGTCCTGTACCCGATGAAGGACGCACTGGCGGCGCGGGCGACGGTGGGCGAGGTGTGCAACGCGCTGCGGGAGGTGTGGGGGGCGTACGTGCCGTCGGACA
The DNA here is from genome assembly GCF_043200055.1 of Streptomyces sp. NPDC048496. Lineage (NCBI taxonomy): Bacteria > Bacillati > Actinomycetota > Actinomycetes > Kitasatosporales > Streptomycetaceae > Streptomyces > Streptomyces sp. NPDC048496. The sequence continues at coordinate 201,541 of NZ_JBICXB010000003.1, forward strand.
CGTTCTGAGGCGATGTGCACCCGCGAGGGTGATCTCTTGCCGAATGTCCGTGGCCACGGATTAGCTCGTGAACAGTGGTCCCCGAAAGGAGGATGCCGTGGCTGTCATACAGCACGAGGAGCAGTGTCGTACCCCCGTGCGACACTCCTGTTCATGCTGGGTGTCACTGATCTCCCGACCTATCTCGTCGGCCTGGTGCTGATCGTCCTTCTGCCGGGGCCGAATTCGCTGTACGTGCTCTCCGTCGCCGCCCGCCGCGGTGTGCGGACCGGGTATGTGGCGGCTGCCGGTGTGTGGACCGGTGACACGGTGCTGATGACGCTGTCCGCGCTCGGCGCCGCCTCTCTGCTGCAGACCACGCCGGTGCTCTTCGCGATCGTCAAGTACGCGGGCGCGGGCTATCTCACCTGGCTCGCCATCGGCATGCTGCGGGCTGCGGTCTCGATGTGGCGCGAGCGGCACCAGCAGATCGCCGAGCTGACGAACGAGGCCGCCGGACCGGGCGGGACGGGGACGGCCGCCGGAGCGGTGGAGCGGCCGTACCGGCGGGCGCTCGTGGTGAGCCTCTTCAACCCGAAGGCGATCCTGTTCCTGATCTCGTTCTTCGTGCAGTTCGTCGACCCCGAGTATGCCTATCCGGCGCTGTCCTTCCTGCTGCTGGGCACGCTGCTGCAGATCGCCAGCTTCCTCTACCTGTCGATGCTGATATTCGGCGGCACCCGGCTGTCCGCCGCCTTCCGCCGCCGCAAGCGGCTGTCGGCCGGGGCCACTTCGGCGGCGGGTGTGCTGTTCCTCGGGTTCGCGGCGAAGCTCTCACTCAGCAGCGTGTGACGCGGCGTGTGACGTGACGGGGCGGGCGCCGATGTCGCGACGCCCGCCCCCCGGGGGGCGGTGGATCAGTTGTCGGACGGCTTGGGGAGGACCTGCTCCTGGAACTCGGGCGCGGCCTGCTCGGTGCTCGCGGCGGTGCGTGCGAGGCCGTAGCTCTGCTTGGCGGTCGTGTATCTGCTTGGTGGTCGTGTAGATGAGATCCTGGTTGTCGGCGGTACGGAAGGTGTAGGCCCAGGTCTCGCCGTCGAGGGTGGTGTAGGTGAACGCGGTCGGCACCGTGGCGGCAGCCTCGGACGACGCCCGCTGCCAGTCGCGCCAGACGCCGCTGGGTGAACCGGGCGGTCGTCAGCGTCCCGTCCAGGCGCCGCCGGCAGGTGATGGAGGCACGTTCGAAGTGGGTGGCGGGGCTCCGTCCCGCAGGCAGCCCGCCGCTGCCGCGATCACGCCAGGCGTCACGTGGGTGTCGTCCAGAGTTCACCACCCGTCGCCCCGGCGGCCACTCCGTCCTCGACGTGCCTGATTACGTTGGGCGGCTACAAGATCGAAGGCGAGGGCCGGCGTGCCGAAATTGTCCGTTGTCGTACCGCTCCACAATGTCGCCCCGTATGCCGACACCACGCTGGGTAGTCTTGCCCGCAATGCGGCCGGGGACGTCGAATTCCTGCTGGTCGACGACTGCTCCACAGACGAGACGCCGTCCGTCATCGACCGCTGGGCCGCGAGGCTCCCGCAGGCCCAGGTCATCCGGCACGACACGAACGTGGGCATCGCCGCCGCCCGCAACAGCGGAATCGAGGCGGCGAGCGGTGAGTTCCTCACCTTTCTCGACGGCGACGACTGGTACGCACCCGGGCACCTGGACCGACTGCTGGATGCCGCGCAGGAGCTGGGCGTCGACTTCGTCCGCAACGACCACGTCCAGTCGACGGGCACCAGCCGGGTGATCCGCCGTGCCCCCGCCCGGGTGCGGGACAGGGCGACGGACCCGCGTGCGGGGATCGCCTACCCGGGGATGGAGACGATGGTCGACTACCCCTTCGTCTGGGCAGGGCTCTACCACCGACGGCTCTTCGAGGACGGCGCCCTGCGCTTCGACTCCGTACTGCGCACCGCCGAGGACCGGTTGTGGACCTGGCGGCTGCACCTGCAGGCCCGCAGCTACGCGGTCCTGGGGCTCCACGGAATCTTCTACCGGCGCGGGGTCGCCACTTCGCTGACCCAGATCAAGGACTCCCGCCAGCTGGACTTCTTCCCCGCGTACGACACCCTGCTGGACGAGCTGGGGCAGGACCGGGACGCGGAACTCCTTCTGCCCAAGGCAGTTCGCACCTACTGCGCCCTGATCGCCTTCCACATCGCGAAGGCGGGGGACTACCAAGCCGCCACCGCCCGCCGTCTGAGGCAGGAGTCGGTTGCCGCGCTGCACCGTATGCCCCAGCACGTACTGGACCACACCCTGATGACGATGGACACGAAGCGCAGCACCTTGCTCCGACGCCTGCGTGACAAGCAGAAGGCCGCCTGACCCATGCCCACGCGCACCCAGATCTTCCAGGTGTCGACCCTGTACGGGGCCGCCACGCTCGCCGCCGCGCTCGACGCGGGCCAGTTCGGACCACCGGCGGACAGCCGTCGGATCCTGCTGCTGTGCAACAACGCCCTGGTGCCGGAGACCGCCGCCGGCCTGGACGCGATGCTCGGCTTCGACCGCATCGCCGCCCGTTTCGACTCCGTCGTGAGCTGGAACGAGGCGATCCGCCCGTACCACCCGGGCGCCTGGGGTCCGCGTGCCGAGGACGTCGTGCTGTGGCAGCGCGCACTCCGGCTCGCCTGGGGGCTGGGTGAGGAGCCCGCCGAGCTGGTCCTGGAATCCATCCAGGTCCACCCCGCCCGCGCGCTCGCGGCGATCTTCTCCGAGAGCACCCTGCATGTCTACGCGGACGGCCTCATGAGTTACGGACCGACCCGCACCAAGCTGCCCCAGTCGATGGGCTGCCGCGTCCAACGCGTGCTGCACCTCGACTTGGTGCCCGGGCTCAGACCCATGCTCCTGTCCGAATTCGACGTGGAGCCCGAACTCGTACCGGCGGACGCCTTCCGCAAGGTCCTCGGTGAGATCGCCGGTGCGGCGGACGGCGACCCGCAGCTCACCGAGGCGGTGGCGCAGGCCCCCACCGCCGTACTCCTGGGCCAGTACCTGGCCGCCCTCGACATCCTCACCGCCGACGAGGAGGAGGACCTGCACATCCGTATGCTGCGCGGGGCCGCCCGGGCCGGTCACACATCCGTCCTCTTCAAGCCCCACCCCACCGCCCCCGTCCGCTACTCCGACGCCTTGGACAGCGTCGCGGCCGAGGCCGGGGTCCGGCTCGTCACGATGGACACGCCCCTGCTGGCGGAGACCCTCTTCGAGCGGTGCGCACCCACGCTCGTCGTCGGCTGCTTCTCGACTGCCATGTTCACCGCCGCGGCGTACTACGGCATACCTGTTGCCCGTGTCGGCACGGGCCGGGTGCTGGACCGCATCACTCCGTACGAGAACAGCAACCGCATTCCGCTGACGATCGTCGACCACCTCGTGCGCGATCTGGAGCACCACGGCGGCGGTGATGTTCCCGCACTGCCCCACAGCGCACCGGCGACCCTGGGCCCCCTGGTTCGCACGGTCGGCTACTGCATGCAGTCCGATCTCCACCCGGAACTGCGCGGCGAGGCGGAGGCCTGGTTGCGGGAACGGCTGGACGGCAGCACCCAGCACTACTTCAAGCGCCGCCGTCTCGGCAAGCTCTCCCTGCCCGGTGGCAGTGCCGAGGGCGCCGCGGTCCGACTGCGCCGGACGGTGCGGCGCACCCGCAGCACCCTGCGCCTGTGACGGCCGCTCAACGGGCACCTGTCCTTCACCTCGGCGTCATCCCCAGGAAGTGACTGTTCATCTCGCCGGAGTTCCTCGGGCGGCGGTGCGTTCATAGCCTTCGAAGACCATGTCATCCACCGTCTCCCCGGCCGGAACACCGGCCTCCTCGCCCTCACCGGCAACAACGGACCCACAGGCCGAGCAGGCCCGGGAGTCCGGCCCGCGCAGCGAGCACCGTTACGACATCGATCTGATCAGACTGCTGTGCTCGGTCGGTGTGATTCTCTGCCATACGGGCTCCGCGTTCGTGAACGCCGTCGGCCGCAAGCCGTCGGGCGGATCGGGTACCTACTGGGCAGGGCTGGTGGCCGACTCGGCAGGCCGATTCGCCGTCCCCCTGTTCTTCGCGATCGCCGGGTGGGTCGTCCTCGTCGGCGCCCCGCCGAAGGACGGCGCACGGCTGCGGCGGCGCATCGTCCGCATCGTGCTGCCGCTCGCCATGTGGACCGCGGTCTATCTGGGGTGGGGCCGCTTGCGCGGCACCAACGACGATCCGGTCGGCGACCTGGCGCTCGACTCGCTCTTCGCCTCGGTGCGCCCCGCCTACCACCTCTGGTACCTGTACGCCTACATTCCCGTGATCATGCTCCTGGCCTTCACAGCGATGGTGAGGTCGGGCAAGCGGCCCTGGGGTCTGGGCGTGGCGCTCCTGGCCCTGGCGGCGGCACCGTCCCTCTTCGGTGACCTCTCCGCGGTCACGGGCTGGGACGTACCGCGCTTCGGCTGGGGCTTCGGCCCGTACCAGTTGATCTACGCGGTGCTCGGGGCGCTCCTGTTCGCGCTGCCCGCCGGTGCCTTCGGGAAGCGGCGCCTGCTGTGGGCGCTGCCGTCGGCGGCGGCGCTGGTCGCGGTGATCGCGTACCAGCACGAGGTCCACTACGCGATTCCGTACGCCAGTGTGCTGGTGGCCCTGTTCAGCGTCGGCGTGCTTCTCACCCTGCACCGGCTGCGGGTTCCCGAGGGACTGCGTCCTCTCCTGACCCGGTTGGCCGACGCGTCGTTCGGCGCCTACATGGTGCATGTCCTGATCCTCGGCGCGCTCACGCAGCTGCTCGTCTCCGTGGATCTGACGCTGCCGGCGGCCGCGGCGATGGTCCTCGCGGTGACCGCGGCGACCACGGTGCTGTCGTTCGGCGCGGCCCTGCTGTGGGGGCGGCTCGGGATGAGCCGGATGCTCGGCTGAACCGCCGGGTCCGGACGGGCTGCCGGGTCCGGACGGGCTGCCGGGTCCGGACGGGCCGCACGCGGCGCGGGCCCCGAAGGGCCGACGCGCCGCGTGCGGCCCGTCCGAGGCCCGGACCGAAAGGCCTCCGTCAGCGCAGCACGGTCCGTCCCAGTCGGCGTGCCCTGCTCGCTGCCCGCCGCAGGGCGGGATTGCGGGAGAGGGGGGCGAGCTTGCCGGGCAGACCGCCGGGGAGCCCGAGCAGCGTCAGCTTGCGACGGGAGAAGAGCTGCTGTTCGTTCGGTGTGACACCGTTCGTGAGATACGCGGCGGCGGCCGGCATCAGATGCGGGTAGATCCGCGGCTGCATCGTGAACCCGATCGCGGTTACGAGCCGGCCCGGATCCCCCGGCGTCCGGGTGCGCCCCGTTTCGAGCTCGGGCAGCAGGGTGTGCGCGAGGAGCGCCGGTACGCGATTGCTGTTCTGGTACGGGGTCAGGCGCTCCAGCAGCGTTCCCGTTCCGGTGCGGGCGGTGTCCAGACCGTACAGGTGCCGGGCGGTGAAGAGCGCGGTGGAGAAACAGCCCACGACGAGTGCCGGCCGCAGCTGCTCGTACAGCGTCTCGGCGAGTACCGGCGCGTCGAGCACGGTGAGTTCCACACCGAGCCGTTCGGCCTCGGACTCCAGCAGACGGGACCAGCGGGCGGGCGCCGTCGGATGGGGCTTGAAGACGATCTCCCGGTGCCCGCGCGCCGTGGCGCCCCGCAGCATCCGCAGGTGGAGATCCTCTTCCTCTTCGGCCGTGAGGATCTCCAGTGCCGAGAGGTACTGGCCGAGGAGGAGTGCCGGACTGCTGTACGGGACATCCGGTGCGGGCGAGACCGCTCCGACTTCCCCGAGAACTCTGCGGAAGGCGTCACCGGGGATGACCTCCGCCTCGACGCCGAACTCCGTCAGCAGCAAGGGCTTCAGGCCCGGCACCAGATCGAGGTGGAGGAGTCGGCGCACGCGCGTACCGAGCAGCGGATCGAGCTTGATCCGGGTGGGCCCGTAGCTCATCAGCCCGTCCGCGTACACATCCACGGCCGCGCCCATGAAGATCCCGGTGACGGCGAGAGCCGGGTTGACCTGGATGGACTCGACGGTGAGCTCGACGTCGTCGTCGCCGAGCTTCCACAGTCTGCGCAGATGGCGTTCCCAGAGCGGGATGTCCTCGGACCGCGGTGACCAGCCCGATGGATGGAACGGCGCGATCGTCGCGTTCCAGGAGAGTATGTCGTCGAACCGGTCGCGGAGCGCTTCGAAGCCCGGCATCGCGTCGAGTGCCGGCGCGACCTCGGGGACGGCGGCATTGTTGCTGATCAGCAGAATGCGCCGGTCCGCGGGCCGGACAAGGCCCGCGTCGACGGCCGCGGCCAGGGTGGCCGCACCGTAGAGGGTGGACGCGCAGAAGATCTGAGTGGTCATGCGGTGGCCCCCGCACCCGCGAAGGGCCGGCGGCGCAGCCGCCGCAGCCGGGCGGACCTGTCGATGCCCATGGAGTCGATCGTTTCTTTCAGGATGTCCTGCGGCATACGGCGCAGTGCGGCCGCACTCATGTCGAGAAGACTGCGGGCCACGGCCGGTTCGAATTTGGAAATCGTCGCCAGATGATGGGAGATGAGCGCGCAATAGGTGCGTACGGCTTTCGGCAGCAGCGCGTCGGCCTCCGGATCCTGTGAGGTCTCCTCCAGGACCTGATCGAATGCGCGGATGAAATCGAGCTGCCGGAGGTCGCCGATCTGGGTGAGTGAGGAGGAGACACCGCGCCGGTAGAACACTCCGAGCAGCCCGACCGCGGCGAACGACTCCGCCTCCCGGTGCAGCCGCCAGATCCACGGCCGGTCCTCGGCGGTGTGCAGTCCGGCCGTGAAGTGGATCAGACCGCGCTCGACCAGGCGGCGGTGATAGGCGCCGGCCCAGGCGTACGGGTAGTCGACGGAGGTGGTGCGGCCGACCGGGAGAATCGCGTCGCGCGGACGCATCGGCACGTCGCGCAAGCCGTGCGGCACCCGGGCTACGGTGCGTGATTTGGCGGTGCACTGTACGTGGTCGGTCCGTACGAAATCGCAGCCCAGACGGTCCATCGCGGCGACCAGACGGGCGCAGTGTCCGGGAGCCAGCCAGTCGTCCCCGTCGAGGAACGTGACGTACAGGCCGCTCGACGCGTCGAGGCCCGTGTTGCGGGCGGTCGCCAGTCCCCGGTTGTGCTCGTGGCGTCGCAGGACCACCCCCGGGATCTCGTCCCGCGCCCGGCGCAGGATGTCCGCGGTCCCGTCGGTCGAGGCATCGTCGACGAGGATGAACTCGAAGTCCTCGCGCGCGTTGGCGCGCAGGCTTCTGAGGGTGTCGGGGGCGTATGTCTGCACGTTGTAGAACGGCACGATGACGGAGAGCTTAACCACTCGGTCACGCTAAGGGCGGGTTCGGCATTTGCCTTGTACCGGAAAAGGACTGCGGGTGAACGGCGCATGTGGAAATGGTGAACCGGCGTGAATCCGTGGGTTGCCCGGCCATTTTCCGGGTCGATTGGCCAATCGTCGGTGGGCTGTTAACCGTTTGTTGCCGCCGTGTTGGGCCGCGCATCGAAATGCCTTCCTAAGTTCTGGGACGTGCCCCCACGTACCGATAAGACGACCGCCCTCCGGGTAGCCGTGCTCGCAGACTCCGACACCCGGTGGAAATGGGGCGCGCTCACCGCGCGCCGCCTCACCACCGGTGCCTCTTCGGGGCCGGTGCGGCGCGCCGACATCAGCGGACTCCTGCTGCGCGGCCGGGCCACCCCGACCCCGCGCCAGCTCGCCGAGGTCGGCGATGTCGGTATCGACACCGACCGGGTGCGCGAGGTGACGGCCGTCGAGTTCCTGCACACGGTGCGGGACGAGGGGTACGACGTCGTGGTCCTCGCCCTTGTCGGGGGAGCCGTCCAGGCGATGCTGCACGGCCTCGCCGCGCTGCGGCTGCCCGCCAGGCCCGTCGTCGTCACCGGCTACGTCGGCGTCGTCTACGAGAAGCTCGCCGACGGACTCCTGCTGCGGCACGGCGCGGACGTGGTCCTCGCCAACTCCCGCCATGACGCCCAGCGTTTCCGCGCGGTGTACGAGGGAGTGGGCGCCGACGCCTCGGCCGTCACGGAGGCCGCGCTGCCGTTCCTCGGCGGGGAGCCGCACCGCCCGCGGGAGGGCCGCGACACGGTCGTCTTCGCCGCCCAGCCCTCCGTACCGGCCTCCCGCGCCGACCGTACGTATCTGCTGCGCAGGCTCGTCGAGCACGCCAGGCTGCACCCGGACCGCGAGGTCCTGCTGAAGCTGCGCTCCAAGCCCGGCGAGCACACCACGCACATCGAGGAACTCCCGTACCAGCGGCTCGCGGAGAGGCTGCCCGGCGGGCTGCCGCCCAACTTCCGCCTGGTGTACGGGCACATGGGCGAGGTCCTGGACCGCACCGACCTGCTGGTCACTGTCTCCTCGACCGCCGCGCTGGAGTCCCTGCACCGGCGCATCCCGACCGCGATCCTCACCGACCTCGGCGTCCGCGAGACCCTCGGCAACCACCACTTCATCGGCTCCGGTCTGCTCACCTCCTGGGACCACCTGGACGGCGGCCACCGCCCGGAGCCAGACGGCGAGTGGCTGGCCGGCCAGGGCGTCGCCGCCGACGGCACGTACGCCACGGCCTACGACCACGCCCGCGCACGCGTCGACGCCCTGCTCACCACCGCCGGCCTGCCCGACCTCGCCCCGTACTACACACCCGCCACCGCCCCCGGCTACCTCCCCGGCATCCTCGCCCGCCACCACCTGGCCCCCGACGGCCACCCGCTGCCCGGTGCCGCCGCGCCGCGCGAGACCGGCGGGGTGCGGGGTGCGGTCCGCGACGCGGTACGGGAAGCGGCGCGGGGCGCGTACCGGCAGGGCGTCCAACGGGTCGCCCCCGTCATCCGTCGGATGGGCGAGCTGTGACCACCTCTATATCCACCACGACACCAGGAGCAGCGATGACGCCGCCCACCGTGCTCGCCGTGATCCCCGCCCGCGGTGGATCCAAGGGCGTACCGGCCAAGAACCTCGCCCAGGTCGGCGGCGTACCGCTGGTCGCCCGTGCGGTCCGTGCCTGCCTGACCGCCCGCGAGGTCACGGACGTCGTCGTCACCACGGACGACGCGGCGATCGCGGACGCGGCCCGGGCGGCGGGCGAGGCGCTCGGCGCCGCCGAGCGCGTGCACTGCGTCCAGCGCCCGCCGGCCATCGCGGGCGACAGCGCGACCAGCGAGGCGGCGGTCCTGCACGCACTCGACGCGTATGAGGCGATGCGCGAGCGCCCCGCCGACGTGGTGCTGCTCGTCCAGTGCACCAGCCCGTTCGTCACCCGCGAGGACATCGACGGCGTGGCCGCCGCGGTCGCCCGCGACGGCGCCGACACGGCCGTCACCGTCGCCCCGTTCCACGGCTTCATCTGGCGCGACGGCAGTGCGGTCGAGGACGACACCTACGGCGTCAACCACGACAAGGCCGTCCGCCCGCGCCGCCAGGACCGGCCCCAGGACCTGCTGGAGACCGGCGCCGCCTACGCGATGGACGTCGCGGGCTTCCGTACCCACCGGCATCGCTTCTTCGGCCACACCGCGCTGGTCACCACCGACCCCGCCCGGGTCCTGGAGATCGACGACCCGCACGACCTGGCCCGTGCCCGCGCCCTCGCACCGCTCCTGGACCCGTCACCGCTGCCGACCCACGAGGACATCGACGCGGTCGTCCTCGACTTCGACGGCACGCAGACCGACGACCGGGTCCTGATCGACTCCGACGGACGCGAGATCGTCGCCGTCCACCGCGGAGACGGACTGGGCATCGCAGCCCTGCGCAAGGCCGGAATGCCGCTGCTGATCCTCTCCACGGAACAGAACCCGGTCGTCGCGGCCCGCGCCCACAAGCTCAAGGTCCCCGTCCTGCACGGCATCGACCGCAAGGACCTCGCCCTCAAGCAGTGGTGCGACGAGCACGGCATCGCCCCCGAGCGGGTGCTCTACGTCGGCAACGACGTCAACGACCTGCCCTGCTTCTCCCTCGCCGGCTGGCCCGTCGCGGTAGCGAGCGCCCATGACTCGGTACGTGCCGCGGCGCGCGCCGTCACGACCACCCCCGGCGGCTTCGGCGCCATCCGCGAAATCGCGGCGTGGCTGCTCGGGCCCACCCTCACCGGCCACCTTTCCACCCCCACCAACTCCACCACCAAGTAAGGAAACACCCCCATGAGCACCTCCCGTCTGCGCACCCTCGGCACCCGCACCGCCGGCCCCGGCCGGCCCGTCTACATCACCGGCGAGATCGGCATCAACCACAACGGTGACCTCGACAACGCCCTCGCGCTGATCGACGTGGCCGCCGAAGCCGGCTGCGACGCCGTCAAGTTCCAGAAGCGCACCCCGGAGATCTGCACCCCCCGCGACCAGTGGGACATCGAGCGCGACACCCCCTGGGGCCGGATGACGTACATCGACTACCGCCACCGCGTCGAGTTCGGCGAGGCCGAGTACCGCGCCATCTCCGACCACTGCGCCGAGCGTGGCATCGACTGGTTCGCCTCCCCGTGGGACACCGAGGCCGTCGCCTTCCTGGAGAAGTTCGACGTCCCCGCCCACAAGGTCGCCTCCGCCTCCCTCACCGACGACGAGCTGCTCCGCTCGCTGCGCGCCACGGGCCGCACGATCATCCTCTCCACCGGCATGTCGACCCCGCGCCAGATCCGCCACGCGGTCGAGGTCCTCGGCTCGGACAACATCGTTCTCTGCCACGCCACGTCGACGTACCCCGCGAAGGCCGAGGAGCTGAACCTCCGCGTCATCAACACCCTCCAGCAGGAGTACCCGAACGTCCCGATCGGCTACAGCGGCCACGAGACCGGCCTGCAGACCACCCTGGCCGCCGTCGCCCTCGGCGCCGCGTTCGTCGAGCGCCACATCACCCTCGACCGTGCCATGTGGGGCTCCGACCAGGCCGCCTCCGTCGAGCCGCAGGGCCTGACCCGCCTGGTCCGCGACATCCGCACCATCGAGGCCTCCCTCGGTGACGGCGTCAAGAAGGTGTACGAGTCCGAGCTCGGCCCGATGAAGAAGCTCCGCCGCGTCGCGGGCGTCGTCGCCGAGAACACCGAGGCGGCCCCGGCCGCCGAGCCGGTCGCGGTCTGACGGGCCGACCGGTGAACCTCGCCTTCGTCGAGAGCCCGGTCCAGCTCCTGAACGTCCTGGAGTGGGCCTTCACAGAGGGAGGCGATGACCATGTCCTGGCGGACATAACGGTCGTCGTCCTCCCCCCGGTCGACCCGATGTCGCGCGGCCAGCTGCGCCGGATGGCGGAGCTGGCTCGCGACGAGGGCGTCAACGTCCGCTGGCAGGAGGCGCGCGGCGGGGCGGGCGCGCCACTGAAGACCCTCCGGGCCCTGACGGGACTGCTGCGCAGGGCGGACCGGATCGTGATCGGCGACCCGTTCTCCCGCTACGTGCAGCTCCTCCTGTCCACGGTCCGCGCCCGCCGGCTCACGGTGGTCGACGACGGCACGGCCACGATGGAGTTCGTCGCCCAACTCGCCCGTGGCGAAAGGCTGGTGCGCTGGCACCGGCGGGGCAGCTCGGGCCCGCGAGACCTGATCCTGGCCCCGGTCACGGCCGCCGCCCGCCGCCGCTTCACCCCGTCAGCGACCCGCGAGGTCGAGGTGTTCACCGCCATGCCGGTCGAGGCTCCGGCCGGCGTCACGGTCACTCCCAACACCTTCGCCTGGACCCGCGCCCGCTTCGGCCCGCCGCTCCTCACCAAGGGCGCGGACCTGGTCGGCACGTCCCTGGCCGAGACGGGCGTGATCGACCGGGCCCAGTACCTGGAGGCGGTCGCCGCCCTGGCCCGTACCCACGGCGCGACCCGCTACTTCGCCCACCGCCGGGAGTCCGCCGACAAGCTCCACGCCCTGGAAGCCGCCACCGGCCTGGAGATCGTCCGCCCGGACCTCCCTCTGGAACTCATCGCCCGCCGCGGCCCGATCGGCCGCACGGTCCTCAGCTTCCCGTCCACGGTGGTCCACACACTGCCGCTGGCGCTGGCGGGCACGGAGGTCAAGGTCGCGGTCTGCGACATCGCCCCGGAGTGGCTGCGCGACACGGCGTCGCCACGCGCGCAGGGTTTCCTGAGCGGTGTCACGGAGACGGCCCGGGACGTACAGCGCCTCGCCCCGTGGCGGGCCACCGCCGTGACCGAAGCCTGAGCGCGGCGAGCCCGATCGCGGTGAGGGACAGCTCGCAGTGCTGAGTGAGGTGGTTGCCGACGACCGTGAAGCGGCTGGTGTGCCGGGAGTTGATGTGCACGACGCCGAACGACGGCGCGGCGCTCCCGCATACGCGGGACGGGGCGCGCGAGGGCACGCTAATCTGCTGGGTATCCATCGGGAAGGCTCGACTTCCTCGTTGGTCAGGCCCTCGATCAGGATTGCAGTCCTGGCCGGGGGCCGTCGCATGTCTGGCGTTGTTGGTCGCCGCGAGCATATGCCGACCAACCGGACGCGAATCCAGCCCAATTGGCCAACCTCACCCGTGTGGGTGACGGGAGGAAGGGTGGGGTTGGGGAGGGTGATTTCCCCGGTATTTCAAAGACTTTTACGTCGCGGGTCACCGCGTCGAGGTCCACCACGTCGCAGGAAACCGGGTCGCGGGAAACCGCGACCCGGTGGAGGCGGTCACGGTACGAGGGTCGGCGCGGTCCGGAACGGACCGCGTCCGGGAGGTCGCACGTCGAAGGACCTGCAGGTCGCCCCTGCTCGTAAGTCGTCTGCTCTCAGGGTTCGTTGGGGGGAAGCCCCGATAGCGTGCAGGCGCGGGTCAGGACGATCATCGGAGCATGAATACACCGGAGTTGACGGAGCGGCGGAACGATACGGTCAGCGCGGCACTCGTCGCGGGCCCGGCCCTGATGGCCGGGTACGGAGTCGTGCGGCTGGCCGGTCAGGCTGTGAGCGACTACGGGCCCGGTGCGTGGTGGACGGTGGCGCATGTGCTGTCCCTGGCCGGACTGTTCGCGTTCGTGCCGGTGCTCCTGGGGCTGCGGAGGACGGCAGGAGTGAGGGGCGGCAAGCGGGTCGCGGTCGAGGCGGCGACCTGGGCGGGGCTGCTCGGGGCGGCGGCGCTGGTGGTCCAGGCGGTGATCGACCTGGCGGTCGGGTTCCTCACGGTGGACAAGCCGGCCATGAGCGACATATTCGGGAGGGTGCAGGACGTGCCCGGTGTGATGCCGCTCGTCTACACCGTGGTGCCGATGCTGTTCTGGCTCGGGCTGCTGACCCTCGTCACGCTGCTGGCGTTCTTCCGGCGGGACGTCGTCAGGGGGTGGGCCCCGGTGCTGGTGCTGGCCGGGATCGTGCTGGCGGCCATGAGCCTGGATCTGCTGCCGGTCGGTGCCGTATGCCTCGGGACGGCGCTGCTGCCGATGCGCCGGGGGCTGCCCGAGGGCGGAGAGCGGCCGGGCCGGCCTCAAGGACGACCGGGCGCGGCGCGCAGCACGGAGCAGTCCTTCTCCGAGACGGCGCCGTAGTCGATGTGGTCACCGGGACCAGCCCTGCTGCCTGCCCGCCGCCCACCCGTCCACCTGCCGTTGAGGATCCGGCGTGCCAGCCTCTCCCGGGGCTCGGCCGGTTCGGCGTCGAGGCCGGACTGCCTTCCGGCGTCCGCGACCACCGCGGCGGCCGCCGGGGCCGCCGCGAGCAGGCGGGCGCGGCGCAGATGCGTCGGCGGCCGGGACCGACGCTGTCCACGACGCAGTCGAATCGAGCGCGTCGGCGACGCAGCGCAGACCGGGCGCACCACGGAGCGGGACTGCGGGGGCATCGGAGGAGAATGGGCGAGTTTACCCACCCCCATCTCACCGCACACGCTCCGACGCCGCATTTTGTTCCTCTATGCGGCTGAACTTTTGTTGATCTGTGGCCAGTTGAGGGGTGAAGGGGCCTACCCTTCACCAGGTGAACCACTTGATGTCCCTCGAATCCGATGCCGACCTGCCCGAGGACCCCGCCCTGCCCGGCACGCTGCCCGAATCCCTGCGGGCCGAGCTGATCGCGTTCCGGCGTGATCTGCACATGCACCCCGAGCTCGGCAACCAGGAGTTCCGCACCACCGCTGCCCTCAAGGCACGGCTGGAGAAGGCCGGGCTCCGGCCCCGGGTGCTCGCCACCGGAACCGGGCTCCTGTGCGACGTGGGTACATCGGGAGGGGCGCAAAGCTCGAACAAAGGTGGTGGTGGGCGACGGGCGGGCAGCGACACCCGGCCCATGCTCGCCCTGCGCGCGGACATCGACGCCCTGCCCATTCCGGACACCAAGGCCGGCGTCCCGTACCGGTCCACCGTTCCCGACCGGGCGCACGCCTGCGGGCACGACATTCACACGACCACTGTCCTCGGCGCCGGGCTCGTGCTCGCCGAGCTCGACCGGCAGGGGCTGCTGCCGCACCCCGTGCGGCTGATCTTCCAGCCCGCCGAGGAGGTGCTGCCCGGCGGCGCGCCCGATGCGATCGAGGGCGGGGTGCTGGAAGGCGTCGGGCGGATCATCGGGGTGCACTGCGACCCGAAGGTCGACGTGGGGAGGATCGGGCTGCGGGTCGGGGCGATCACCTCCGCCTGCGACCGGCTGGAGGTCACGCTCGACGGGCCCGGCGGGCACACCGCCCGGCCGCATCTGACCACCGACCTGGTCACCGCCGCCGCCAAGGTGGCCACCGAGGTGCCCGCACTGCTGGCGCGGCGGGTCGATGCGCGGGCCGGGCTCGCCGTGACCTGGGGGCGGCTGGAGGCCGGGCACGCGTGCAATGTGATCCCGCAGCGTGCCGAGCTGTCGGGAACGGTCCGCTGCCTGGATCTGGCGGCATGGCGGGAGGCGCCGGACCTGGTCCACGCAGCGATCGACGAGGTGGCCGGAATGTACCGGGCCAAGTCGGTGATCGACTACATCCGCGGGGTCCCGCCCGTCGTGAACGATCCGGCCGTGACCGATCTGCTGGCCGCCGCGATGACCGGGCGCCGCGGATCGTATGCGATCGAGGACACCGAGCAGAGCCTCGGCGGGGAGGACTTCTCCTGGTATCTGGAGCACGTCCCGGGGGCCATGGCGCGGCTCGGGGTGCGCACGCCCGGTGACACCCGGCACCTTGATCTGCACCGGGGCGATTTCGACGCGGACGAGGAGGCGATCACCGTTGGAGTGGAGCTTTTCACCGCCGCGGCTTTGCTTGATGGCAACCGTTCGTAACCGGACAGGTCACCCCAGGTACGCGACGATCCGATAACGGCTTCCGTACAGGGCTTTATCTGACATCTACGCGCGTTACGATCTCGGCGAAACCAGCGCCGGAAGAGGCGCTTCGGTCAGGTTTGAAGGAGCCTTCCCTTGCGCCGGGTATCCAAGATCACCGCTGCGTGTGCCATCACCGCGGCTTTTGCGCTCACCGCCACCGCGTGCGGCAGTTCGTCCGACGAGAGCACCAGCTCCAAGGACAAGGGCCAGATGAAGATAGGCATGGCCTACGACGTGGGCGGCCGGGGCGACAACTCGTTCAACGACTCCGCCGCCCGTGGTCTGGACAAGGCCAAGGCCGAGCTCAACGCCGAGACGAAGGAGCTCACCGCCAAGAACGGTGAGACCCCGGCCGACCGTGAGCAGCGTCTGCAGTCGCTCGCCGAGGGCGGCTACAACCCGGTCATCGCGATCGGCTTCGCGTACAAGGACGCGGTCGACAAGATCGCCGCGAAGTACCCGAAGGTCAACTTCGGTCTGGTCGACTCGGTCTCCGACGTGAAGAACGTCGCCTCCATCGTCTTCACCGAGGAGCAGGGCTCGTACCTCGCCGGTGTCGCGGCGGCGCTGAAGTCGAAGGACGGCCAGGTCGGCTTCATCGGCGGTGTGGACCTTCCGCTGATCAAGAAGTTCGCCGCGGGCTTCCAGCAGGGTGTCCTGGACACGAACCCGAAGGCCAAGGTGCAGATCCAGTACCTGTCCACCGGTTCGGACCTGTCCGGCTTCGGCAGCCCCGACAAGGGCAAGGAAGCCGCCAAGGGCATGCTCGACAAGGGTGCGGACGTCATCTTCGCCGCCGCGGGCGGCTCGGGTGCCGGTTCGATCGAGGCCGTCGCGGGCAAGAAGGGCGCCTGGTCCATCGGTGTCGACTCCGACCAGGCCCTGGACCCGGCGCTGGCGAAGTACAAGGACACGATCCTGACCTCGGTCGTCAAGAACGTCGACAGCGGTGTCTACGACCTGATCAAGTCCGTCAAGGACGGCAAGCCGGTGACCGGCGTCCAGTCGTACTCCCTGGCCAAGGGCGGCGTCTCGCTGACCACCACGGGTGACCACATCAAGGACATCCAGGCCAAGCTCGACGAGGCGAACAAGAAGATCGTCGACGGCACGGTCACGGTCAAGACCACGACCTGATCCGACCCGTCGATCGGGGCCCGGGCCAGGGGGTGCCCGCGACGTCCCGCCTGGCCCGCCCTTCGGGCGGACGGCGGGACGTCGCGGGCGCCCCCTGGCTGCTTCGGCTGCTAGTGCCCCGATTCGCGTACGGCCTCCGGCCGGGTCCGGAACGTAGCCGTACGCGCACTGCCGGCCACCTGCTGTCAGGTGGCCAACGATTCGGTGGCACTACGCGCGTAGCGCGTGCCGGGCGCGGTACCTTTTTCCGCTCCCATCACCTCCCGCCCCACCGCCTCCGCCCTCCGCCCTCCGCTCCTGCCAAGGAGAGTGCGCCATCAACGCGTCCAGCAGTCCCCATGCCGTGGAGCTCCGCGGCATCACCAAGCGGTTCCCCGGGGTCGTGGCCAACCACGACATCGACATCACCGTGCGTCGCGGCACCGTCCACGCTCTCGTCGGCGAGAACGGTGCCGGCAAGTCCACTCTGATGAAGATCCTTTACGGCATGCAGAAGCCGGACGAGGGCACCATCGAGGTGGACGGCGAGCAGGTCTCGTTCCACAACCCGGGTGACGCCATCGCGCGCGGCATCGGCATGGTGCACCAGCACTTCATGCTCGCCGACTACCTCACCGTCCTGGAGAACGTCGTCCTCGGCTCCGAGAAGCTGTACGGGATCGGCGACCGGGCCCGCGCAAGGATCAAGGAGATCTCGGACGCGTACGGCCTCGGTGTCCGCCCGGACGCCATGGTCGAGGACCTCGGCGTCGCCGACCGCCAGCGCGTGGAGATCCTCAAGGTCCTCTACCGCGGCGCCCGCACCCTGATCCTCGACGAGCCGACCGCCGTCCTCGTGCCGCAAGAGGTCGACGCACTCTTCGACAACCTTCGTGAGCTCAAGGCCGAGGGCCTGACCGTCATCTTCATCTCGCACAAGCTGGGCGAGGTGCTGTCGGTCGCCGACGAGATCACTGTCATCCGGCGCGGTACGACGGTGGGCACCGCCGACCCGAAGCGCACCACGACCAAGCAGCTCGCGGAGCTGATGGTCGGCAGCGAGCTGCCGTCGCCGGAGACCCGCGAGTCGACCGTCACCGACACGCCGATGCTCACCGTCGACAACCTGCGGCTGACCGCCACCGACCCGGACGGGGTGGTGCGTGCCGTGCTCGACGGCATCACCTTCACCATCCACAAGGGTGAGGTTCTCGGCATCGCGGGCGTCGAGGGCAACGGCCAGTCCGAACTGGTCGACGCCATCATGGGCATGCGCCACCTCGACACCGGCGTACTGACCCTGGACGGCGTCGACATCTCCGGTACGCCGACCCGCAAGCGCCGCGAGGACGGCATGGCCGTCATACCCGAGGACCGCCACCGGCACGGACTGCTGCTGGAGGCCCCGCTCTGGGAGAACCGCATCCTCGGCCATGTCACCGAGCGCCCCAACAGCAAGGGCGCGTTCCTCGACCTCAAGGCCGCCCGCGCGGACACCGAGCGGATCGTGCGCGAGTACGACGTCCGTACCCCCGGCATCGAGGTCACCGCCGCCTCGCTCTCCGGCGGCAACCAGCAGAAGCTGATCGTCGGCCGTGAGATGAGCCACGCCCCGAAGCTGCTGATCGCCGCGCACCCCACGCGGGGCGTGGACGTCGGCGCGCAGGCGCAGATCTGGGACCAGATCCGCGAGGCGCGCCGCGGGGGCCTGGCGGTGCTGCTGATCTCCGCCGACCTGGACGAGCTGATCGGGCTCTCCGACACCCTGCGCGTCATGTACCGCGGCCGCCTGGTCGCGGACGCCGACCCGGCGACCATCACCCCGGAGGAGCTCGGCTCGGCGATGACGGGAGCGGCCTCCGGCCGTCTCGAAGCGCCCGCCGAGCCCGGGACGGATGCGGAGTCCGGTCCGGACGCCGCCGACACCGACCCCCGGGACGGGGGAGAGGACCGATGAAGAAGTTCGACAAGGAGCGGCTGTTCCTGGGGATCGCGGCCCCCGTACTCGCGATCGTGGTCGCCTTCCTGGTGACCGCCCTCGTGCTGGCCGCCACCGGCAAGGAACCGTTCAGCGCATTCGGCATCATGTTCGACTACGGGGTGAAGTCGGACAGCCAGGTCTACATCCTCAACAAGGCGACGACGTACTACCTCGCGGGTCTCGCGGTGGCCGTCGGCTTCCGGATGAACCTCTTCAACATCGGCGTCGACGGCCAGTACCGCCTCGCCGCCTTCTTCGCCGCCGCCGTCGGTGGCGCGCTGACCCTGCCGGGCGCCCTGCAGATCCCGCTCATCATCCTCACCGCGATGATCGTCGGCGCGATGTGGGCCGGGATCGCCGGTGTCCTCAAGGTCACCCGGGGCGTCAGCGAGGTCGTCTCGACGATCATGCTGAACGCCATCGCGACCGCCGTGATCGGCTATCTGCTCCAGCAGGGCCGCCTCGGTCACCTCGACGAGGCCGGCACGAAGATCTCCACCACCCCGCTCCCGGAGTCCTCGCACTTCTTCGAGTTCCCGACCACCCCGTCGCCCGTCTGGGGCTTCATCGTGGTCGCGGTCGTCGCGGGCATCGCCTACTGGTTCACGCTCTCGCGCACCCGGTTCGGCTTCGATCTGCGTACGGTCGGCCAGTCCGGCTCCGCGGCCGAGGCCAGCGGTGTCAACGTCAAGAAGATGGTCGTCACATCGATGCTGATCTCCGGCGCGGTGGCCGGCCTGGTCGGCATGCCGACGCTGCTCAACGACAGCTACGAGTACAGCGGCGACTTCCCCATCGGCATCGGCTTCACCGGTATCGCCATCGCCCTCCTCGGCCGCAACCACCCCATCGGCATCGCGCTCGGCGCGCTGCTCTGGGGCTTCCTGGAGCGCGGTACCGGAAAGCTCGAGTTCGAGGGGTACGACAAGGAGATCGTCGGCGTCATCCAGGGCGTCATCGTCCTGTGCGTCGTCATCGCCTACGAAGTCGTCCGTCGCTACGGACTCAAGCGCCAGCAGAGCAAGGTCGGCGCGGAACTCGCCGCACAGGCCGCCCGTAACTCCGACCAGCAGGAGGTGTCGGCGTGACCGCCACGGCGACTTCCACCCCGCCGCCCGCGGCCCCCAAGGTCTCCGGTGGCAAGGGCGGCCGCACCCGCCTCTCCTTCCCCGTCGTTCTGCTGATCGTCGCGGGCGCGCTGCTCGCGCTGTCCGCGGTACGCACCATCACCGGCGCCCAGGACGTCACCTCGGCCGGGCAGATCGGCGCGGCGCTCGCGATGGCCGTGCCGATCGGGCTCGCCGGTCTCGGCGGCCTGTGGGCCGAGCGGGCCGGTGTGGTCAACATCGGCCTCGAAGGCATGATGATTCTCGGTACGTTCTTCGGTGCCTGGGCCGGCTGGCAGACCAACCCCTGGCTCGGCGTGCTGGCCGGTGTCATCGGCGGCATGCTCGGCGGGCTGCTGCACGCCGTCGCGACCGTCACCTTCGGCGTCGACCACATCATCTCCGGTATCGCCATCAACATCCTGGCGCTCGGGTTCACCACCTACTTCGCCAAGCTCTGGTTCAACACGGGCGAGGCGGCGGCCAAGGGCGGCAGCCCCAAGCAGTCACCACCTTCCGACGACATCACCTCGGTGACGATCCCCGGTCTGTCCGACTGGCTGCACTCGATCGAGAAGCACCACTGGTTCTTCGTCTCCGACGTGGCCGGTGTCATCGGCGGTCTGGTCACCAATGTGTCGCTGCTGACGGTTGTGGCCGCGGTCCTCTTCGCCGTGACCTTCTTCGTCCTGTGGAAGACCTCGTTCGGGCTGCGGCTGCGTTCCTGCGGCGAGAACCCGGTCGCCGCCGAGTCGCTCGGCGTGAACGTCTACCGCTACAAGTACATCGCGGTGATCATCTCCGGCGGCATGGCCGGACTCGGCGGCGCCTTCCTCTCCCTGGTCACCTCGCACATCTACAACGAGGGCCAGACCGGCGGCCGCGGATACATCGGTCTCGCCGCGATGATCTTCGGCAACTGGCGGCCCGGCGGACTCGCCATGGGCGCGGGCCTGTTCGGCTTCGCCGACGCGCTCCAGCTGCGCAACGGCGGCGAGTCCGTCCACGCGCTGCTGCTCCTGCTGGTGGTCGTGCTGGCCGGGCTCGCCGCCTGGAAGCTCTACCGCAAGAGCTTCGTCCAGGGTGCGGTCAGCGCCGTCATCGCCGCCGCCGTACTGGTCTGGTACCTCGCCACGGACACGGTGCCCACCGAGTTCGTGAGCGCCACCCCGTACATCGTCACGCTGCTCGTCCTCTCGCTCTCCGCGCAGCGGCTGCGGATGCCGAAGGCGGACGGCATGCGGTACCGGAAGGGGCAGGGCAAGTGACCGCGGCCGACGACGTCGACTGGGACGCCCTGCGCGCCGCCGCCCGGGACGCCATGTCCCGGGCGTACGCCCCCTACTCGGGCTACCCGGTCGGCGTCGCGGCGCGCGTCGACGACGGCCGCACGGTGGTCGGCTGCAACGTCGAGAACGCCTCGTACGGACTCGGCCTGTGCGCCGAGTGCGGCCTGGTCTCGCAGTTGAACGCCACCGGCGGCGGCCGGCTGACCCACTTCACCTGTGTGGACGGGGCGGGCGAGATCCTGGTCCCCTGCGGCAGGTGCCGTCAGCTGCTGTACGAGTTCGGCGGACCGGAGCTCGTCCTGGAGACCCCGGACGGCCTCCGTACGCTCGACGAGATGCTGCCGCAGGCGTTCGGGCCGGACCATCTCAGGTAGAGCTCCGCTTTCGGATCGGGCCGGATCAGGGTGCGTGCCAGGGCCCGCGGGCCCGGCCTGATCCGCAAGACAGGCCCAGAACTCCCGTGGCCCTCCTGAAACTTCGGGAGGGCCACCCCCGTTTCCACTCTCTATGCGCGTAGAGTCATTCGGGACTCTTGCGCACGTACCGGCCGGAAGGACACCCAGGACATGGACGCCATCTCCGTCATCCGCACCAAGCGGGACCGCGGCGAGCTGAGCCCCGAGCAGATCGACTGGGTCATCGACGCATACACCCGAGGCGAGGTCGCCGACGAGCAGATGTCCGCGCTGGCCATGGCGATCCTGCTGAACGGCATGAACCGTACGGAGATCGCCCGCTGGACCGCCGCCATGATCGCCTCCGGCGAGCGGATGAACTTCGACGCGCTCTCCCGCCCCACCACCGACAAGCACTCCACCGGCGGTGTCGGTGACAAGATCACCCTGCCGCTCGCCCCGCTGGTCGCCGCCTGCGGCGCCGCCGTGCCGCAGCTCAGCGGCCGCGGTCTCGGCCACACCGGAGGCACGCTCGACAAGCTGGAGTCCATCCCCGGCTGGCGCGCCCACCTCTCGAACGCCGAGATGCTGAACGTCCTGGACACCACCGGCGCCGTGATCTGCGCCGCCGGTGACGGGCTGGCCCCCGCCGACAAGAAGCTGTACGCGCTCCGCGATGTCACCGGCACCGTCGAGGCCATCCCGCTGATCGCCAGCTCGATCATGTCCAAGAAGATCGCCGAGGGCACCGGCGCGCTCGTCCTGGACGTCAAGGTCGGCTCCGGCGCCTTCATGAAGACCATCGAGGACGCCCGCGAACTGGCCTCCACCATGGTCGCGCTGGGCACCGACAGCGGCGTACGGACGGTCGCGCTCCTCACCGACATGTCCACCCCGCTCGGCCTGACCGCGGGCAACGCCCTGGAGGTGCGCGAGTCGGTCGAGGTCCTGGCCGGTGGCGGCCCGAAGGACGTCATCGACCTCACCCTCGCGCTGGCCCGCGAGATGCTGGACGCGGCCGGACTCAAGGACGCCGACCCGGAGAAGGCCCTCGCGGACGGCTCCGCGATGGACGTCTGGCGCCGGATGATCTCCGCCCAGGGCGGCGACCCGGACGCCGAGCTCCCGGTCGCCCGCGAGCAGCACGTGGTGACGGCCCAGGCCTCCGGCGTGCTGACCCGCCTCGACGCCTACGACATCGGCGTCGCCGCCTGGCGCCTCGGTGCGGGCCGGGCCCGCAAGGAGGACCCGGTGCAGGCGGGCGCGGGCATCCAGATGCACGCCAAGCCGGGCGACACGGTGACCGAGGGACAGCGGCTGCTGACGCTGCACACGGACACCCCGGAGAAGTTCGAGTACGCACTGAAGGCCCTGCCCGGCTCGTTCGACATCGCCCCGGCCGGCACGGACTTCACCGCCACCCCCGTGGTGCGGGAACGTATCGCCTGACCTGCGGCTTACTCGTACGGGTGAACGGGACCGGTGGACTGTCGCCGGTCCCGTTCGGCATGCTGGACTCGGTGACGCACCGATAGAGGAGACCGCCATGAGCGCACTCACCGTCGACCCTGTGCCGGGCAGCGGCCACGGCTGGGACGACCTCGTCCGGATCTGGGAGGAGACGGACGCACCCGAGGGCTGCAAGGTGGAGATCATCGAGGGGATCGTCACCGTGTCGCCACCGCCGTCCAGGGACCACAACGTCACTGCGGAACTGCTACAGCGCAGGCTCTACACCGTCATCCCGGATGACTGGGGGATCTACCAGACCCTCGGCGTCTCCGTGCCGAGCCGGGCCGGGCTCTACATCCCCGACCTCGTCGTCCTGCCGCGTGCCGTGGCGACCGGACCGGGTAACCGGGTCCCGGCGGAAGAGGTGCGCCTCGTCGTCGAGATCACCTCGCAGGGCAACGCCAACCACGACCGTATCGGCAAGGCGCACGGATACGCGAAAGCCGGTGTCGAGCTCTTCCTGCTCCTCGACCCCTGGCACTCCGGCCGTCCCACCGCCACCTTGTACGGGGAACCCGCCGAGGGCACCTATCGGGTCCTGGACGCGGTCGAGTACGGGGAGAGTCTGACGCTTCCCGAGCCGTTCGCGCTGAAACTGGACACCGGGATCTTCCCCGTCAGCTGAGAAGCGTCGCGAACGCGAGCGGCCCGCCGTCATGCGGTCGCCCGATGTGCCGGGGTTTCATAAGTGGTGCATCTGACCATGGTTGACGGAAAGTCATCGACTCGAGGAGGGTCTGGAGGGTCGTACGAGTCGTAGGCCGGGCCGGGCGCGCCCGCGAGGAGCGGACCGTGCAGCGATGAGTTCCGGCCGCCGGACCGGTCTTCCTGATGTGGAAGCCAAGACCCCGATCGTTCTTGTCGTCACCGGCCGTGTCACACGCGCGGCCGTGCCGGGACTCTGCGCCGAGCTGGAGGCGCTGCTCTACGACCCCGAGGGCGCCGTCCGCGACCCGGACGCCGGGGTGGACTGCGATGTGGGCGGGGTCGTGCACCCGGATCTGGCCCTGGTTGAGGCGATGGCGCGGCTGGGACTCATCGCGCGCCGGGCGGGCGGCCGACGGCTCCGGCTGCGCAATGTGCCGCCCGGACTGCAGCATCTGCTGGACCTGGTGGGGCTGGCCGATGTGGTGGACCTGGGGGAGCAGGGCTGAGGTGCAGGCCCCGCTCCCTCCCCGGCGTCAGCCGGCCCGCGCGCAGACCACCACCAACAGCGGGGCCGCCGAGGCCGAGGGGTGCGACGCCGGCGTCGCTGTCGTGTCGCCGTCGCAGGCGGCGTCGTACCAGTGCTCCGGCTGCGGTCCCGGTCCGGCGCCGGAGGCAGGGGGCCGGGCCGGGCGGGGCCCCTCGGTGGCGGCGGGCTCACCCAGCCACTGTGTGACCCCCCAGCCGCCCAGCGCCAGCACCACCCATCCCGCCACCAGCGCGTGTCGCAGCCGCGGCCGCCGCATCACGCCGTCTCGGCCTCGAGGTGGTCGGGCAGGCCGAAGAGCGGGAACCAGCGGGGCGTGTCGAGGAAGCAGTGCATGCCGGTGATCGCACCGTCCGAGATGTCGATGACCTGCACCGCCCACGGCACGAATCCCGGACCGTCCGGATCCGGCTTGTAGTGCGCGAACGCCGGGGTGCCGTTGGCCGTGGTCGCCACCAGGCGCGAACCCGCGCAGCCCGCACCGAGGGAGCTCATGAAGCCCGTGATGTCGTCGTGCCCCTGCAGCCAGAGGTCGAACGGCGGCATGGTCATCACGGCGTCCTCGTGGAGCAGCGCGGTCAGCGCCGCCATGTCGTAGCCCTCGAACGCCGCGACGTACCGCTCAAGGAGCCCCCGCTGCTTCTCGTCGAGTGGATCAGTGGTGTCGGTGGCCGCGCTCCGATGGTCCGTGAGCGTGGCCCGCGCCCGCTGCAGGGCGCTGTTGACCGAGGCGACCGACGTGTCGAGCAGTTCGGCGACCTCGCTCGCCTTCCACGCCAGCACCTCGCGCAGGATCAGCACGGCACGCTGCCTGGGCGGCAGATGCTGCAGCGCGGCGACGAACGCCAGCCGCACCGACTCCCGCGCCACCGCGGCCTCCGCCGGGTCGGCCACCGACGGCAGGATCCGCCCGTCCGGCATCGGCTCCAGCCAGGTGTTCTCCGGGAGCGGGTTGAGCGCGGCCTGGGCGAGCGGTGTCGGGTCCGTCAGGTCGACCGGGCGGGCCCGCTTCTTCCCCGCGTTCAGCATGTCCAGGCAGACGTTGGTGGCGATCCGGTACAGCCAGGAGCGCAGCGAGGAGCGGCCCTCGAACTTGTCGAAGTTCCGCCAGGCGCGCACCAGCGTGTCCTGTACCGCGTCCTCCGCCTCGAAGGCCGAGCCGAGCATGCGGTAGCAGTAACCGGTGAGCTCGACCCGGTGTCCCTCCAGACGGCTGCCGATATCCGCTGATGCCGTCAGATCACTCATCGTTCCACCCCTGTTGTGCTGTGACGCCGCCCACTTCGGCACTTCGGAAGCTACCGCAGGCCACTGACAACGGGGGCGGGAAGCGCCGGAGCCGCCCGCTCTCCGGCCACGTCCCCGGTTCCGGTCACGTTCCGGGCTTGCGCCCGTACACGTACACGTCGTCGCCGTTCCTCAGCAGGTTCCAGTACGTCCTCGCGTCCGCGTCCCGCATGTTGACGCAGCCGTGCGAGCCGGGCGGGTTCCACATCTTCAGATTCACCGAGTGGAATGCCTGCCCGCCGTCGAAGAACTGGGAGTACGGCATCCACACGTGGTAGAGCGACGACCAGTGGTTGATGTGCCGCAGGTAGATCTTCTTCGAACCGGTGCGGGTCTCGTACCCGTTCCGCCCGCTGCGGATCGGCACCGGACCGAACTTCAGCTTCGATCCGTCCTGGATCCAGCTCAGCTGCCGGGTCAGGTCCACGCACGCGATGCGCCCCTTGTTCGTGGGGCACTTCTTGTCCTTGTTGGGGTTCTTTCCGGCCGCCTTCTGGGCCGTGAGCGTCTTCATCGTCTGCCAGGTGACCGGTCCCGCGTACCCGATGTCAGGGGTGACCCCGTAGGTGCGCTGAAAGGACTGGATCGCCTTGCAGTCGGCTGCCGACTGCTTCCCGTCGACCGGCCGGTGCAGATAGTTCTCGACCTGCTTCTGGTACGGCCCGGTGGATGTGGTGCAGGACGCCGCCTGCGCCGCCGTGCCACCGCCCAGGACGAGCGCCGGCGCCGCCATCAGCCCGGCGACGGACAGCGCGACCACGCGCCGCGTCCGGACTCCCCGTATTTTCCCTAGGACTGCCATGTACGCCGACTCCCCTTCGCGCCAAGTTGCGTTGATTACGCCTGATAGACGCGCGAAGGGGAGTCG
Organism: Streptomyces sp. NPDC048496; assembly: GCF_043200055.1. Lineage (NCBI taxonomy): Bacteria > Bacillati > Actinomycetota > Actinomycetes > Kitasatosporales > Streptomycetaceae > Streptomyces > Streptomyces sp. NPDC048496. Next base: position 227,563 of record NZ_JBICXB010000003.1, read on the forward strand.
GCGGTTGTGCGTATGTATGTCTCAGTTCTGTACTGACACCATCGGGACGAGGCACCGCCGCTCGGCGCGGGCGACCCGCGACCCGTACAGCGTGATCGAGACGACGCCGAGGACCGCGAGCAGACCCAGCGTCACCGTGCCCGCCCAGCCACCGGCGTGGAAGGCGATCGCGCCGAGCGTGCCGCCCGCGCTGGAGCCCAGGTAGTACGCGGACTGGTAGAGCGCCGAAGCCTGCGCCCGGCCGGTCGTCGCGGTCCGGCTCACGGACGACGAGGCGACCGCGTGCCCGGCGAAGAAGCCCGCCGTGATCAGGACCAGACCGAGAAGTACGGCGATCAGCTGGTCGGCGAGGGAGAGCAGCAGACCGGCGGCCGTGGTGGAGACGGCCAGGTAGAGCGCGCCCCGGCGGCCGAGCCGGGCGACGAGCCTGCCCGCTGCCGCCGACGACACCGTACCGACGAGGTAGACCAGGAAGATCGAGCCGATGACGCCCTGCGGGAGGTTGAACGGCTCCCCGACCAGCCGGTAGCCGATCACCGTGTAGACCGCGCCGAACACCGTCATGAACAGTGCGCCGATCGCGTACAGCCTGCGCAGCAGCGGGTCGGCGAGGTGCCCGCCCACCGTCTTGGCCAGGGCCTTCGGGTTCAGCGTGCCGGGTGTGAAGTGACGGGCCCTCGGGATCATGAAGTGGAAGACGACCGCGCAGGCCACGGCCAGCAGCCCGACCGCGCCGAGCGCCGCCCGCCAGCCCCACAGCTGGGCGATCCAGCCGGTGAGGATGCGGCCGCTCATGCCGCCGATGCTGTTGCCCGCCACGAACAGTCCGATCGCGGCGACCAGCGCCTTCGGCCGCACCTCCTCGGCGAGGTACGCCATCGCGGAGGCGGGAAGTCCGGCGAGGGCCGCGCCCTGGACGGCGCGCAGGGCGATCAGCCAGCCCAGCGAGGGGGCGAAGGGGACGAGAAGCCCGACCAGTACCGCGACCGTCAGTGACGCGGTCATCATCTGCCGCCGCCCGAACCGCTCGGAGAGCGCGCTCATCGGCAGTACACACAGCGCCAGCGCACCCGTCGCCGCCGAGACAGTCCAGCTGGCCTGTCCGGCCGTGGCGCCGAATCCGGCGGAGACGGCGGGCAGCAGCGCCTGGGTGGAGTAGAGGAGTGCGAACGTCGCGACACCGGCGGCGAAGAGCGCGAAGCTCATCCGGCGGTAGCCGGGCCGGCCGGGCTCCAGCCGGTCAGGGGAGGAAACGGGCGCGACGGGCGATGACGGGGCTGAGGCGTCCAGCGTGAGCGTGGACGCCTTGGTACTGGCAGGAGGCATACCTCGAAAGTAGATCTCTCCGATTCATGCGTCCAATGCACGAACTTGCGATAATCAATCCCATGGCGCATGAACGCAGCTCACAGCCTCAGCTGTCACCGAGTAGTTACGAAGAAGACATTCGCGCAGTGCTCGCGCCGCGGCTCGCGTACTTCGAGGCGGTGGCCCGCCACGAGCATGTGACGCGCGCCGCGCACGAGCTCGGCGTCCCGCAGTCCACACTGTCGCGGGCCATGGTCAGGCTGGAACAGGACCTGGGCGTCGCCCTGTTCGCCCGCAAGGGCCGTACCGTCTCGCTCACCCCCGCGGGCCGCACCTTCCTGGGCTCCGCCGAGCGGGCCCTCACCGAGGTGGAGCGGGCCGCGGACTCGGTACGGGCGGACGCCGACCCGACGGCGGGCAAGGTCGCCTTCGGCTTCCTGCACACCATGGGCTCCGAGACCGTCCCCGCCCTGCTCCGCGCCTTCCGCGCCGACCACCCCCGGGTCCGCTTCCAGCTCGTGCAGAACTACGGCGAGGCGATGATCGAACGCCTCCGGGCCGGCGGCCTCGACCTCTGCCTCACCTCCCCCGTCCCGGACGCCCCCGACCTGGTCGCCCGCCGCCTCGACGAGCAGCGGCTGCGTCTGGTCGTCCCGGAGGACCACCGCCTCGCCTCCCGCAGGCGGATCCGCCTGGCCGAGGCCGCCGACGAGGCGTTCGTGACGCTGGAGCCGGGGTACGGTCTGCGGCGGATCACCGACGACCTGTGCGCGGAGGCAGGCTTCACCCCGCGTGTGGCGTTCGAGGGCGAGGAGGCGGAGACCCTGCGCGGCCTGGTGGCCGCCGGCCTCGGCGTGGCCCTGCTGCCGCCGCCCGCGGTGGCCCGCCCCGGCGTGGTCGAACTGACGGTCACGGCACCACGCGCGGCCCGCGAGATCGGCGTGGCCTGGCTGGACGGCCACCCGGACACACCTCCGGTGGCGGCGTTCAAACAGTTCCTGCTGTCGCGCCGGGGGCATCTGCTGCCGGAGTGAGCAGCCTTCAGCAGCCCTCGGCAGCCCTCAGATGAGTGCGTTCTTGTAGTAGAACAACTGGACTGCCAACAGGTGGAGTTCTCCCGGCGTCCAGGCACGTCCGGCGAGGATCTGATGCGCTTTCTCGATGAGGTCACCGGCCAAGCCGAGCGGAGCCGCCTCCATGTTGTCGGCAAGGCGTGACAGGAACCAGGCCCCGTCTCCTGCGAGGTAGCACGGCTTTCCCTCCGGCCCCGCCCACGGCAACAGGCGTGCGGCCGGTGCGCGGGCCCGGCCGCTACGGCGCCGCCCCGCCAACCCGAACCCGGCCCCTGGCCGCGCAGAACAGCACCCCGGAACAGCCGGTAGACCGCAGGATCTCCCGACGTGCAAGCACTTGGTAGGCCAGATCAGCCGTGCGCGAGCCCACGCCGACGCCGCCACTGGCAGAGGGCTGTACGGCACGCGTGTTCGGGGCCTCGCTCGTAGCAGCGAAAGCTGGTGTCGGCAGGTGGGAGCGCCCGTATGCTGGCCGTGTGCCGCTTGTCGAGGTCGCACCGAGACCGCCGGTCGGACGAGGAGGTGAAAGGGAATGAGCGTTGCCATCGACCACACCGGGCCCTGGACCGTCGCCGACGTCCTGGCCCTGCCCGAAGACCGCACGACCCGCTACGAACTGCTGGGGGAGTCCCTGCTGATGTCCCCCGCTCCCGGCGTTCGCCATCAGCGTGCCTCGTTCCGCCTCCACCTCGCCCTGGACGCGGCCGCCCGGGCCGTCGGCGCGCCCGTGGAGATCCTCGAAGGCGTCAACGTGGTCCTGCCGTCCGGGCTGGTCGTGCCCGACCTGGTCGTGGCCGATGCCGGTGCGACCGCCGACGACCCCGTCACCGTCGACATCGAAGCGGTCCAGCTTGTCGTCGAACTCGTCTCCCCCGGCAACAGCACCATGGACCGCAAGGTCAAGCCCATGCTGTACGCGGAGGCTGCCCTCCCGCACTTCTGGCGACTCGAATTTGACCCCGCCCCCATGCTCGTCATCTACGAACTGCAGGGCGGTCGCTACGTAGAGCGGACCACGGCTCTTGCGGGCGCGACCACCCACCTGGACGCCCCGTTCCCGCTTGCAATCGATCCAGCTGGACTCTCCCGGCAGTAGGTGCCGTCTGACGGCAACGCTGACGGCAACCCGACCCGCCAACGGCGTACGCCAGCGGACTTCCACGGATCTCCAGGACGCCGCTGACCTGCGAAAACGCAGGTGAAAAGGGTTCGCCCATCACACGTACCATGTACTCGCCGGCAACACGCCAGTCCTCGTTCACAAGCGCGCCTTGCACCTTGCCGGTCGTGGTGTCGACGGCGGTGGTGTGGCCGGTCGGGCGCACTGGTTCGGTGCAGCCGCCGACGTGATCGATCTGCCGCTGTGTGCGGTGGAAGCGTGGGTGGTTGACGAGGGGTGGGCCGAGACTGTGATCTTCGCGCGGCTGTTCCGGTGAAGAGTGATTGTTGGCCTTACCGCCCCAGCGACCGCCCGAACCCCGCGGCCAGCGGCATCCGCAGCCCCAGGGGCGGGGGTGCGGCCAGGGCGTCGGCGACCGGGCGGGCGTAGGCCCGGCCGAACAGCGATCCCCGGACGAAGTCCGCAGCCAGTGCCACCACTTCGGCGCGGTGCTGGCGCAGGCCGTGGCCGTCCGAGTGGACCTCGAAGCGGCAGGTGTCCCGGTTGGTCTTCTTGGCCCGCTCGGCCAGCCGGAACGACAGCTCCGGGTCGGACCGGGTGTCATTCGTGCCGTGGACGAGCAACACCTGGCGGCCCAGCAGGTGCTTCACCGGTTCCGGTTCCGCCGATGCTTCCCCGGGAAGCCAAGGCGCCATCGCCAGAACGGAGTTGACCGCCGCGTGGCCGCCCGCGCGCAGCGCCGCCCGACCGCCCATACCGTGGCCGGCCAGACAGACGGGGATGTCGCCGTAACGTCGCACGACCTCCTCCACCGCCCACTCCGCGTCCGCCGCGAGCTGCGCGTCCGTGGCGTTCCAGCCCCGGCAGCGGTAGCGCACGACATGCGCGGCCAGCCCGTCGTCCTGGCCCGCGCGGGCCAGGGTCCGGGCGAGCGGCAGCTGCAGTACGTATGCCAGGGAGGAGGGGCGGCGGTGCGAGTCGGCCTCGCCGTCCGGGAGCAGCAGAACCACGCCGCTGACCGCAGGTTGTGCTCCGGCCGTCTTCACGGCCCGTCCCAGCCTCGGAGCAGGCAGGGGAAGTGCGCGCTGTCCCATGACAGAACAGTGTCAGAAGAAGAGGTGTACTCCACCCCTATTCGCGGTCACTGTTCCGCATCGGCGCGCAGCGCTCTACGCGCGTAGGCGCTAGAGTGCACAGATGATGAGCCCGACCCTCCATGTGCCCGGCGCCGACCAGATCCGACGCGCCCCCAAGGTGCTGCTCCACGACCACCTCGACGGCGGTCTGCGCCCCGGCACGATCGTCGACCTGGCCCGTGACGCGGGCTACGAAGCCCTTCCCGAGACCGACCCGGACAAGCTCGGCATCTGGTTCCGTGAGGCGGCCGACTCCGGCTCGCTGGAGCGTTACCTGGAGACGTTCGCCCACACCTGTGCCGTCATGCAGACCCGGGACGGCCTGTTCCGGGTGGCCGCCGAGTGCGCCGAGGACCTGGCCGCGGACGGTGTCGTGTACGCGGAGGTGCGGTACGCCCCCGAGCAGCACCTGGAATCCGGGCTGACCCTCGAAGAGGTCGTCGAGGCGGTCAACGAGGGCTTCCGCGAGGGCGAGCGCCGGGCCCGTCGGGACGGCAACCGGATCAGGGTAGGCGCCCTGCTCACCGCGATGCGGCACGCCGCGCGTGCCCTGGAGATCGCCGAACTCGCCAACCGCTACCGCGACCAGGGCGTCGTCGGCTTCGACATCGCGGGCGCCGAGGCGGGCTTCCCGCCCACCCGCCACCTCGACGCCTTCGAGTACCTCAAGCGCGAGAACAACCACTTCACCATCCACGCGGGCGAGGCCTTCGGTCTGCCGTCGATCTGGCAGGCGCTCCAGTGGTGCGGCGCCGACCGACTGGGCCACGGCGTCCGCATCATCGACGACATCGAGGTCGCCGAGGACGGCAGCGTGACGCTCGGCCGCCTCGCCTCGTACGTACGGGACAAGCGCATCCCGCTGGAGATGTGCCCGACCTCCAACCTTCAGACCGGCGCCGCCGCCTCGTACGCCGACCACCCCATCGGGCTGCTGCGGAGGCTCCATTTCCGCCTCACCGTGAATACGGACAACCGGCTGATGAGCGGTACGAGCATGAGCCAGGAATTCGAGCGGCTGACCGAGACCTTCGGATACACGCTCGACGACATGCAGTGGTTCACGGTCAATGCGATGAAATCAGCGTTCATTCCTTTCGATGAACGTCTCGCGATGATCAATGACGTGATCAAGCCCGGATATGCCGAGCTGAAGTCCGAGTGGCTCTTCGAGCAGACCGCTGCGACCAGCGGCTCTTCTTCCCCCGCGGGCTGATTCGCGCTCTGTGCCGAACGGCCGGGACGGTCAAATCCCGGCCGTTCGGCGTCTCCGGCATGTTTGCGGGACCGGTCGTGGGCTGACTAGTTTGCAGAGCCGCTCACATCCCCTTCCCCAAGGATGAATTCCACATGAAGCAGTCTGCTGCCAGGACTCTCGGTGTCGCCGCTCTCGGCGCCGCTTTCGCCGCTGCCGCCGCCGGTACCGCTTCCGCGTCCGCGCTGCCCGTCGCCGGCTCTGCGCTGCCTTCCCCCAAGCTCTCGGCTCCGCTCGAGCAGGGAGTTGCCCCCTTCGGCTCTGCGCTGGGGACCGCCACCCAGAGCCTGCCGGTCCAGGACACGGCCACCAAGCTTCTCGGCAGCGGTCAGACGAAAGTCGTCCACGACGCCACCTCACCACTGGGGGGCCTGCTCGGCGGACTGCCCGCCGGCGGCGTGAAGGCCAACGGTCTGTCGACCAACAGTCTCCCGCTCGGCGGCTGACACCCCCGTACCCACGTACGTGGGGCGGACACCCTGGCCGGGTGTCCGCCCCACGTGTGTGTCCAGGGACGAGAGGATGTCCGGCCAGGATCCGCCGGACGCCCTCTACCAGTCGGTCGCCGCCGACGACTTCTCGGCCGGCAGCAGCAGCCACAGTGCCAGGTAGAGCAGGAACTGCGGGCCGGGCAGCAGGCAAGAGACGAGGAAGATCACGCGCATGGTCCCGGCGGACGTGCCGAAGCGCCGTGCCAGCGCTGCGCACACTCCGCCGATCATGCGTCCGTCACGGGGGCGGGCAAGTGCGGCCATGGTGGGCTCCTTCGTGAACCGTCTGCTGGGGAGCAGTTCCGTCGTGCTCCCGATGTCTCCATGGTGGCTCCGTGAACGGGGGCAAAGCGTCGCTCTACGGTGCGATACCGACCCTGGAAATCGTCGGGGTCGACCCCTGAGAGCCTTCCTCCCTCTGGCGGGGAATCGCCCCCCGCACCAGTTGCTCCTGCTTCCGGCGGCGCAGCCGCTTCCGGAACACCGGCACCACCAGCAGATGGGCCAACGCCACCCCGACCGTGTTCAGCAGCAGCGAGTCGACATCGACGACCTGCCCGGGCACCCCGGTCTGCGCCAGTTCGATGGTCAGCGAGACCAGTGACCCGGCGGCGACGGTACGCGCCAGCGAGGCCCACGGGGAGACGTGGAGCCGGCCCCCGGCCATCGGCAGCAGCACCCCCAGCGGTGCCAGCAACAACAGTCCCTCACCGATCCGGTGCGCCGCCTCGGCCGGGCCGAGGGACAGGTCCGCCTTGATGCCGGCGAGCGGTTGAAGATTCGCGGCTGTCGTCCACGGGACGTCCAGCGGGCGCAGAGTCAGCCACCCGACCAGCAGCAGATGCGCGAGGAGGAGGAACCCTCCGGCCGCGCGGAAGCGGATGACGGCCTGGCCGTCCGAACCTTGACCCACGCCCCCCAAGACGCCCCTGGCGGCGGGATCGGTTCCGCCCCGCCCCAGGAAACCCGGGCGGGGGAGGCCGTCAGGGCGGCTCGAGCGCGCCGAGCGTCGGTACGGACTTCGGCCGGGCCTTCGTCTCCGAAGTGCACAGATAGCCGCGCGGCGCGTAGTTCCCCGGTCCGCCGAGCATCACCGTGCCGTCCGGGGCGAGCGACTCGCTCTCCGCGTAGGTGCACACGATCTGCGCCACCGCCTCCGACGGCAGGTCCTCCGGCTGCTCGCTGAGCCGCAGCGCGGCCGCCGGATCGCCCCGACGTGCCTCGCTGATCCGGAGCGTCGTCGGCACGGTCGTGGAGAAGCCGGCCTGGCGCTCATCGCCGGCCGGTTCCCGCTGCAGCTCGTCGAGGAGCGCCTGCGCCACCTGGATCCGGTCCGACTTCGCGTCGTGGACCTGCACCGCGCGGTCCACCGTGACCAGCTGCGAGGCGCAGACCAGATAGATCTGGACCGGGATGCCTTTCAACGCCTGTGTGCTGACGTCCTCCGCGGACATCGAACACGGCACCCGCGACGGCGCGGCCCCGGCGTCGACCGGCACCGAGGTGGTCCTGATCCCGCACCCGGCGGCCAGCACGGCACAGACGACGGCGCCGGCCAGCGCCCCGGCCGAGCGGCGCGCCCGGCACCCACCACGGTTGCTGCGCATCACGTCGCGTCTCCCTCCTCGTCCTGGACCTCCGCGTCATGATCCTGCGCGGTGCGGGTGAGCTGTTCGGCATCGCGCGGCAGCCGCAGGACGAACACCGCGCCGTCGCCGTCCGGCGAGTTCGCCGCGGTGATGTCACCGCCGTGGATGTGCGCGTTCTCCATGGCGATCGACAGACCCAGCCCGCTGCCCTCCGAACGTGGCCTGGACGCACTGGCCTTGTAGAAACGGTCGAAGACGTGCGGCAGGACGTCCTCGGGAATGCCGGGGCCGTGGTCGCGCACCTCGATGACGAGTTCGTCGCCGTCGGTCCGTACCGCGACCCGTACCGGCGAACCGCCGTGCTTCAGCGCGTTGCCGATCAGATTGGCCAGGATCACATCGAGCCGACGCGGATCGAGGCGGACCATCATGCCGCGCTCGGCGTCCAGATCCACCGCGTCCAGCCAGGCGCGGGCGTCGATGCAGGCGGTGACCTGGTCGGCGACATCGACCGTGTCGAGGACGAGCCGGGCGGTACCCGCGTCGAAGCGGGTGACCTCCATCAGGTTCTCCACCAGGTCGTTGAGCCGTCGGGTCTCGCTGACCACCAGGTGCACGGCCGGCGCGATCATCGGGTCGAGGCTGTCGGCCTCGTCCTCCAGCACCTCGGCGACCGCGGTGATCGCGGTGAGCGGAGTCCGCAGTTCGTGCGACATGTCGGCGACGAACCGGCGGCTGGACTCCTCCCGCGCGCTCATGTCCGCGACCTTCTTCTCCAGCGAACTCGCGGCCTTGTTGAACGTGCGGGAGAGATCGGCGAGTTCATCGGTGCCGGACACCACGAGGCGGGTGTCGAGTTTCCCCTCGCCCAGCTTGCGCGCCGCGTCACCGAGCCGCTGCACCGGCCGCAGCACCGTCGTCGCGGCGGCCTGCGCCAGCAGCGCGGAGCCGACCAGGGCGAGAGCCGTGGCGATCCCCAGCGACCACGCAAGGGAGTTGAGGTCCTGCCGTTCCTGGTCGAGCGACTTCAGCATGTAGCCGGTCGGACCACCACCGATGATCTTCGTGCCGGCCACCAGGTACGGCGTACCGCGGATCGAGGTCCGCTGCCAGAACAGGTGGTACGCGTACTTGTTGCCCGCCTCCACCGGCTGCTTCCGGTTGACCTGCCGCTGCAGCGAGAGCGGCACGTTGTCGAGCGTGAACGAGTCCAGATCGGAGTTGCCCACGATCGGCTTGCCGCCGTCACGCTTGTCGACGAGCAGCACGCTGTAGCCGGGGCTGCTGCTCGCCATCTGCACCGCGGTGTTCTGCAGGTCATCCTTGGTCGGGCGCAGCGGCAGCGAAGCCGCCCGGTTCTGCATCTCCTGCCGGAAGTCCCCGAGCGCCGCGTCCTGCGTCCGCGTCAGGACCGCCTCGCGGTTGAGCCAGTACGCGATTCCCGAGGCCGACACCGCGGCGGTCAGCGCCACCAGTGCGAACACGATGACGAGCCGCAGCCGCAGACTGGTCCAGCGGAGTCCGGCGAGCAGGCTGCGTTTGGCGGCAGCACTCACTGAGGTGAGTCCAGCCGGTAGCCCACGCCGCGTACGGTACGGATCAGGGTCGGCGAGGACGGCACGTCCTCCACCTTGGCGCGCAGCCGCTGCACACAGGCGTCGACCAGCCGGGAGTCACCGAGATAGTCGTGCTCCCAGACCAGCCGCAGCAACTGCTGGCGCGACAGGGCCTGTCCGGGGCGACGGCTCAGTTCGAGCAGGAGCCGCAGCTCGGTCGGCGTGAGCTGCAGGTCCTCCCCGTTCTTCGTCACGGTCATCGCGGAACGGTCGATGACGACGTTCCCGAACGTCGCCGAGTCCGTGGACTCGCGCTCGCCGCGGCGCAGCACCGCACGGATCCGGGCGTCGAGCACCCGGCCCTGCACGGGTTTCACCACATAGTCGTCGGCGCCGGACTCCAGTCCGACCACGACGTCGATGTCGTCGCTGCGCGCGGTCAGCAGAATGATCGGCAGCTGGTCGGTGCGCCGGATGCGGCGGCACACCTCGAAACCGTCGATGCCGGGCAGCATCACATCCAGCACGATCAGGTCCGGCCGCTGCTCGCGCAGCAGTTTCAGGCCGTCCTCTCCCGTCGCCGCGGTGGCCACACGGTGGCCCTGGCGCGACAGCGAGAGTTCGAGGGCCGTGCGGATGGCGTCGTCGTCCTCGATCAGCAACAGGAAAGGCACGGAGGTCATTCTGGCCCATGGTGGAGCTTCAGTTCGACACTTGAAGCGCTCTCATGCGTCCGGCGCACCGGTGGGAGAACCTGTGACAGGTCTGTGACAGTCGGCGGACAGCGCCATGAAACAGCCCGGGCAAGCTCATTGGCACAAGGAACGGACGGACTCCACCGACGGGGGGCGCGGGATGAACGCACTGCACAGCACGACCACAAGCGCAGTTGTCACGCGTCTCCACGACGTCGGCAGGGGCACCGAGAAGTCCGGCACCGGAGGGGGTGCCTCCCTGCTCGAGCGGAACCGAGAGCTCGGGGGCGGCCGGGGGTGCGTTCGTGGCGCCGGGCGTCAGCACACGTCCTGTATGACGGTGGTCGACGCCACTGCGGGAGCCGGCGGGGGAGCCGCGTACGGGGAGGTCACGGGGGAGCAAACGTCCCGGACGGAGAGCTCGGACGCCGAAGCGGCGTTCACGGCCTACGTCCAGGAGCGCCGCGCCTCCCTGTACGCAACCGCCTACCACCTGACCGGAGACCGGTTCGAGGCCGAGGACCTGCTGCAGAGCGCCCTCTTCTCGACGTACCGGGCGTGGGACCGGATCAGTGACAAGGCGGCGGTCGGTGGCTATCTGCGCCGCACCATGACCAACCTGCACATCAGCGCCTGGCGCAGGCGCAAGCTCAACGAGTACCCGACCGAGGAGCTGCCGGAGACGGTGGGCGACACGGACGCGATGCGCGGTACGGAACTGCGCGCCGTGCTCTGGCAGGCGCTGGCGCGGCTGCCGGAACTCCAGCGCACGATGCTGGTCCTGCGGTACTACGAGGGCCGCACCGACCCGGAGATCGCGTCGATCCTCGACATCAGTGTCGGCACGGTGAAGTCGAGCATCTGGCGGTCGCTGCGGCGGCTGCGCGACGACGAGGTGCTGAGCTTCGGCCGTGACGAGGAGGAGTCCTTCGGCGAGCTGGTGGCCTGAGGCGACGAGGGGAACGGGGACACGGGGGACACGGGGGAGGAACGGGCCGCGGCTTCGGGGGAGGCGGCGGTACGGGGGAGAGCGCAGCGGGGTCGGACGGGCCGGGGGGTCCCGTCCGGCCCCGCTCGACGTGTGTGCGGCGGTGTTCCGGGCACGGGCGGACCGGTCCCGTCGCTTTGCCCTGTGCTGAGCCCCGGATCCGGCCGGGCCTGCATCTCTCACAGGCGTCCCCTCCTTCACGCGTCGCCTTGCCGCCGCGCGGAAGAAGGCTCTTGTCAGCCTGAGGCGACCACGTCAAGCGCGGGCGTGCCGGGGGAACTCATGAGTGAACAAGTAAGCAGTCAGGCAAGCGATCAGATATCGACGGCTACAGGGAGCGGTGGGTCGCCCGCGATGCGGCTCAACCAGGCCCCGGCCGAACCGTCTTCACCCCCCGTGTACGGCCCCTTCGTGCCCGGCGGCGCCGGGCTGGTCTCCACCCCGGCGGAGAAGCGCGCCGCGGCCGACGCCATCGAGACGGCTTCATGACGTACACGGCTTCCCGGGACCCGCTGCTCATCTCCGCTGTGAAGAAGTCGCCGGGCACGAGCAAGGGTGAGGCGCCGGACGGCCGGGAAGCCGAGGTCGTCGATTCGCAAAGGATGGTTCTGCCCTGTGCTCAAGGCGATCTCTATCTGGCGGCTGAGAGCCTGTCGGGTGACCTTCGATCGGAAAGCGGACGCGGTCTGGTGCGTGCGATTCCAAGGCGCTGGAAGGTCCTCGGATGGGGTCTCCCCTGCTCGAACGAAGTTGAGAGCTTGGGGAAGGAGCTACTAGGGCCTTTCGGCAACGCGGGAAGCGTGCGTGCCAGGGCGTGGCCGCCCAATCAGAGGTCACCCGACAGGCTCTGAGTCGGGGCTGCAGTACTTGGAGGCACGGAAGCGTCACTCGGATCTCCCGGCGCGGGACACGTACTTCGAGTCCTTCGTGAAGTCCGCGACTGAGACGTTCGACTGCGGCACAGCCGTGAGGTGAGGGTGTGACCGTGTGCCTGGCGCTGTTCAAGCTCCTGTGCGCGCCGGGCTGAATATGCGGCCGGCCGGGCGTGGCCGACCGCAGGACGCGTCCGGCCGCTGTTCCCGCCGTCTCCGAGGACGCGGCGGGACACCTCGTCGCCCGGTGGTGCGTGCAGGTGGGCACCACCGGTGCCGAAGTCCTTGAGAAGGAGGGGGCGTTGATGTTCGGGGAGTGGCGTGACGCGGCGGGGGCCGCAGGGGCCGACCGGGAGGCGGCGCGCGAGCGGGCCGAACGCGGGCAGAGGCCGGCCCGCCGCGAGGCCCTGACGTACCTGGACTGAGCCGCGCCGAGCCGGCCTCACGCACACAGGTGGTGACCTTCCGGTTCAGAGCCCCAGCAGCGACTCCACACCGGCAAACCCCGCCGGCCTGCCCCTACTCCGGGACCGGCGCCCCCACCGGTGCCCGCCGGCAGCGTCCCGCAGCCGCCGCGGCCAGGCGGCCCAGGGCCTCTTCCTTGCCGCAGGGGTACGCACCCAGGGCCGTCTGGCGGGCCACGATGCGGCGTTCGGCGCGCATCAGGCGCCAGCCGCGTCGCAGCAGGAACGGCACGGACTTGCGGCCCTCGCGCAGGTCGCGCAGCAGGCGGCGGCGGAACGTGGTCGAGGGGCGGCCGCGCAGGCACAGCGCGTCGGCGAGCACACCCAGCTCCTGGCACCGCTCAGCTATGTCCGCCGCGAAGATCCCCTCGGCCACGAACAGCGGCGTCCGCTCGATGTGGAGGGCTTCCCGGTCGACCCGGGAGCTCGTGGCGATGTCGTACACCGGCACTTTCGTACGCCCCGTGCGGCACAGCTCCATGATCGCGGCGACCGCCGCATCGGCGTCCCAGGACTGCGCGGAGTCCCAGTCGATGTCCGTGCTGCCGGGGACGAGCGGCAGTGTGGGGTCGTCGCCCTCCTTGTAGAAGTCGTCCAGGCGCAGCACCGGAAGGTCGGTGCGGGCGGCCAGGGAGGACTTGCCGGAGCCGGAGGGGCCCGCGAGCAGCACGACGCGGGTCGGGATCGGTTGGGAACTCACAGGACACGAGTGTGAGGCATTGACCCGCGCAGGGGATCCCCCGGTGCCCGTGTTGGTATCCAGCATCACACCTCAACTACTCTACGTACTCAGATGATTACTCGATCGGCATCGATCAGGCGGGAATTCCATGGCACGACATGCACTTTCCAGGTCCCGGCGCCGCGCGCTGCTGCGCGCAGGTCTGACCGTCACCGCGGTGGGCGCCGCGCTCGGTGCGGGGGGTGCGGCGGCCCAGGCGGCGCCGCTGCCCATCGCTCCGGCCTCGGGTGCCGACAGCAGCCTCGACGCGGTCGGTGAGGCGACCGGGGGCGCGGTGACCGGGGCACTCGGACACGGGGTCTCTCCGGTCACGAACCTTCGGCTCGACCCGCTGGCCAAGACGGGTGTGGACCCGCTGTCCAACCGGGTGGGGACGCAGATCGCCGACTTCAAGCCGGTCACCACGGGCATCGTCACCGACCCGCTGAGCGGCGGTGGTTCGCTGAACGACCTGCCGTTGGTGGGGCAGGTGACGGGGCTGGTGCACGGCTGATCACGGCACACAGGGCTGCGGCCCGCCCCTCCGCGGTGTTGCCGGAGGGGCGGGCCGCAGCCGCGTCGGTCAGTAGGAGGAACCCGAGGCGCCGAGCGCGCCCGTGGGGTGCCAGACCGTCTTGGTCTCCAGGAAGGCCGTCAGGCGGTCCGTGCCCGGGTCGGCCGACCAGTCGTCGCCGTCCACAGCCTGTGGACGGCGGACACGCTTCAGGTTGTCCGCTGCCGCGATCTCCAGCTCCTTCGCCAGACCGGCGTCGGCGCCCGTGAGATCGATCGCGTTCACGTCCTGGTGGGATGCGAGCGGGGCCGCGAGCTCCGCCGTCTTCCCGGACAGGATGTTCACCACGCCGCCCGGCAGGTCGGAGGTGGCCAGCACCTCGCCCAGGGACAGCGCCGGGAGCGGGGCGTCGGCGGACGCGATGACGACCGCCGTGTTGCCGGTCGCGATCACCGGCGCTACGACGGAGACCAGGCCCAGGAACGACGACTTCTGCGGCGCGACGACCGCGACCACGCCCGTCGGCTCGGGCGTGGACAGGTTGAAGAACGGGCCCGCGACCGGGTTCGCCCCGCCCACGATCTGGCCGATCTTGTCGGTCCAGCCCGCGTACCAGACCCAGCGGTCGATCGCCGCGTCCACGACGGCCGCCGCCTTGGACTTCGACAGGCCCTCCGCGTCCGCCACTTCCTGTACGAACTGGTCCTTGCGGCCCTCCAGCATCTCCGCGATGCGGTAGAGGATCTGGCCGCGGTTGTACGCCGTCGCGCCCGACCAGCCGCCGAACGCCTTGCGGGCGGCCACGACCGCGTCCCGTGCGTCCTTGCGGGAGGACTGCGGGGCGTTCGCCAGCCACTTGCCTTTGGAGTCCGTCACCTCGTACACCCGGCCGCTCTCGGAGCGGGGGAACTTGCCCCCGACGTACAGCTTGTAGGTCTTGAAGACGCTCAGACGGTTATCGGACATCGAGGTACGCCTCCAGGCCGTGACGGCCGCCTTCGCGGCCGAAGCCCGACTCCTTGTATCCGCCGAACGGCGAGGTCGGGTCGAACTTGTTGAACGTATTGGCCCAGACGACGCCCGCCCGGAGCTTGCTCGCCACCGCGAGGATGCGGGAGCCCTTCTCCGTCCAGATGCCGGCCGACAGGCCGTACTGGCTGTTGTTGGCCTTGGCCACCGCCTCGTCCGGCGTACGGAACGACAGGACGGAGAGCACCGGGCCGAAGATCTCGTCGCGGGCGACGGTGTGCGCCTGGGTGACGTTCGTGAACAGCGTCGGGGCGAACCAGTAGCCGGAGGACGGGAGTTCGCACGGGGCCGACCAGCGCTCGGCGCCCTCCGCCTCGCCCGTCTCGACCAGCGCCGTGATCCGGGAGAGCTGCTCCGCGGAGTTGATCGCACCGATGTCGGTGTTCTTGTCCAGCGGGTCGCCGAGGCGCAGCGTGGACAGCCGGCGCTTCAGGGAGTCCAGCAGCTCGTCCTGGATCGACTCCTGCACGAGGAGGCGCGAGCCCGCGCAGCAGACCTGCCCCTGGTTGAAGAAGATGCCGGTGACGACGCCCTCGACGGCCTGGTCGATCGGGGCGTCGTCGAAGACGATGTTGGCGCCCTTGCCACCCAGCTCCAGGGTGACCTTCTTGTCGGTGCCCGCGATCTGGCGGGCGATGGCCTTGCCGACCGCGGTCGAGCCGGTGAAGGCGACCTTGTTGACGTCCGGGTGCTCGACGAGGACCGCGCCCGCGTCGCCGTACCCGGTGAGGATGTTCACGACGCCCTTCGGCAGCCCCGCCTGGCGGCAGATGTCCGCGAAGAAGAGCGCGGAGAGCGGGGTCGTCTCGGCGGGCTTCAGGACCACGGTGTTGCCGGTGGCGAGCGCCGGCGCGATCTTCCACGCCAGCATGAGCAGCGGGAAGTTCCACGGGATGATCTGGCCCGCGACACCGAGCGGGCGCGGGTTCGCGCCGTAGCCCGCGTGGTCGAGCTTGTCGGCCCAGCCCGCGTAGTAGAAGAAGTGCGCCGCGACCAGCGGGAGGTCCGCGTCACGGGTCTCCTTGATCGGCTTGCCGTTGTCGAGGGTTTCGAGAACGGCGAGCTCGCGGGAGCGCTCCTGAATGATCCGGGCGATCCGGAACAGGTACTTGGCGCGCTCGGAGCCCGGCAGTGCCGACCACTTCTCGAATGCCTTGCGGGCCGCCTTCACGGCCCGGTCGACGTCCGCGGCGCCGGCCTGCGCGACCTCGGAGAGCACCTCCTCGCTGCTCGGCGAGACCGTCTTGAAGACCTTGCCGTCGGCCGCGTCGGTGAACTCGCCGTCGATGAACAGGCCGTACGACGGCGCGATGTCGACGACCGAGCGTGACTCGGGGGCGGGGGCGTACTCGAATGCAGATGCCATGGGGATCAGTCCACCGTCACGTAGTCGGGGCCGGAGTAGCGGCCGGTGGCCAGCTTCTGGCGCTGCATCAGCAGGTCGTTGAGCAGGCTCGACGCGCCGAAGCGGAACCAGTGGTTGTCCAGCCAGTCCTCGCCGGCGGTCTCGTTGACCAGGACGAGGAACTTGATCGCGTCCTTGGAGGTGCGGATGCCACCGGCGGGCTTCACACCGATCTGCACACCGGTCTGCTCCCGGAAGTCGCGCACGGCCTCCAGCATCAGCAGGGTGTTCGCGGGCGTGGCGTTCGTCGCCACCTTGCCGGTCGACGTCTTGATGAAGTCCGCGCCCGCCAGCATGCCGAGCCAGGAGGCGCGGCGGATGTTGTCGTAGGTGGACAGCTCGCCGGTCTCGAAGATGACCTTGAGGCGGGCGTCGGTGCCGTCGGCACGGGCGCACTCGGCCTTTACGGCGAGGATCTCCTCGTACACCTTGAGGTAGTGGCCGGAGAGGAAGGCGCCCCGGTCGATCACCATGTCGATCTCGTCGGCCCCGGCGGCCACGGCGTCGCGGACGTCCGCGAGCTTCACGTCGAGCGCGGCGCGCCCGGCGGGGAAGGCCGTCGCGACGGACGCCACCTTCACGCCGGAACCGGCCAGCGCGGCGGCGGCCGTCGCCGCCATGTCGGGATAGACGCAGACCGCGGCGGTGCGCGGGGTCGTGCGGTCGGTCGGGTCGGGATTGACGGCCTTGGCGGCGAGAGCCCGGACCTTGCCCGGGGTGTCCGCGCCTTCCAGCGTCGTCAGGTCGATCATCGAGATGGCGAGGTCGATGGCGTACGCCTTGGCCGTCGTCTTGATCGAACGGGTTCCGAGAGACGCGGCGCGCGCTTCGAGGCCGACGGCGTCGACGCCGGGCAGCCCGTGCAGGAAGCGGCGCAGCGCACTGTCGGACGCGGTGGCGTCGGAGAATGCGGGTGCAGTGGTGGGCATGGTCACCAGAGGAGCATATCTACGCGCGTAGCGGCCTGTACAGGGGGGAGGGGTCACCGGCGTGGGGGCGTGGTGCCGTTCGGGTGCGGGGGTGGCCGCTCCGGCGGGGCTTGCGCACGTCAGGCAGAATCGGCCTCATGACGAGCCCCACACCTCCCACCGAGCCGACCTACGCCGACCGGACCTTCAGGTCGCCCGCCGGGATGGCGGGTGGTGCCCTGCTGCTCCTGATGATCGGCTGGCTCGGCGTGGATGCCCTGATCAGCGGTGACGGGCGGACGCCGTGGCTGGCCCTGGCCGGGCTGCTGACGGTTGTGCCGCTGATCGTCGCGTTCACGCTGCGACCGGTCGTGTCGGCGAACAAGGAGCGGATCCGGATCCGCAACCCGTTCCGGACGATCACGATGCCGTGGGCGGCGGTCGCGGACGTGCGGGCCAGGTACTCCACCGAACTGTTCACCCAGGACGGTGCGAAGTACCAGCTGTGGGCGGTGCCGGTGTCGATTCGGCAGCGCAAGAGGGCGGCACGGCAGCAGTCGCGCCAGTCGCAGGACGACCCGTACCGGCGGACGTCGGTGCATGCGGATGTGCGGGACACGAAGGCGCGGCTTGCTGCGGCGGATCAGACGGTGGCGGATCTGCGTGAGATGGCTGAGCAGGGTGGGGGCGGCGCGGGTGGCGCCGGTGGCGCCGGGGCGGTCGTCGTGCGGTGGGCGTACGAGGTGATTGCGACGTCGGTCGCGGGGGCTGTGCTGCTGGTGGTGCTGCTGGCGCTGGGCTGAGAGCCTGTCAAGTGACCTTCGATCGGAAAGCGGACGCGGTCTGGTGCGTGCGATTCCAAGGCGCTGGAAGGTCCTCGGATGGGGTCTCCCCTGCTCGAACGAAGCTGAGAGCTTGGGGAAGGAGCTACTAGGGCGTTTCGGCAACGCGGGAAGCGTGCGTGCCAGGGCGTGGCCGCCCGATCAGAGGTCACCCGACAGGCTCTGAGGGCTGTTCCGTCGTCGCCGGCGGCCATCACCAGCAGCGGACGGAGAGGCGAGAACGCCCTGCCAGGAGGTGGTGGGCGTCGGCCACAGCGCCTGGCCCTTGAGACCGGCCACCGGTGAGCACCAGCAGCCCGAGGAGGCGTACGGCTGCGCAGCAGGCCAGGGCGGGCGCGGCGTACCGGACCGCAGGGATCCGGCCCCCTACGCCACCGCCTCCCGTGACCGGCGGCTGCGCGGCACGGGAGGCGGGGACAGCGAGGGCGGCCGGGGACGATCGGGACAGCGGGGGCGGCCCGGTGCGAGGACACCGGCCAGCCCTGCCCCGCCTCGGTCCGATGATCGGGAAGGGAGGGGGAAGGCTGCGGCAACTGCCGTACCCGATTCCCCCGTACGAGGGGGCGCTTCCGCTCAGATCCCGGCGGCCGCCGACAGATCCCTCTTGATCCCCGCGAGCAGTTCGGCGCCCTTGGCCCGCGCGGCGGGCAGCTCGTCCGCCGAACCGACCGGCACCACGACCTCCAGGTAGCACTTGAGCTTCGGCTCGGTGCCGCTCGGCCGGACGATCACCCGGGCGCCCTCCAGGTGGTAGCGGAGTCCGTCGGTGGGCGGCAGCTGCTCCGTGCCCTCCGACAGATCCTCGGCCGAGGTGACGGCGAGCCCCGCGAGTGCGGTCGGCGGGGCCTCGCGCAGCCGCCGCATGGCGTCCGCGATGACCGACAGGTCCTCCACCCGGACCGACAGCTGGTCGGTGGCGTGCAGCCCGTGCTCGACCGCGAGGTCGTCGAGGAGATCGAGGAGCGTGCGCCCCTGCTCCTTGAGTACGGAGGCCAGCTCGGCGACGAGCAGCGCGGCCGTGATGCCGTCCTTGTCACGTACGCCGTCGGGGTCGACGCAGTAGCCGAGCGCCTCCTCGTACCCGTACCGCAGGCCGTCGACGCGGGCGATCCACTTGAAGCCGGTCAGCGTCTCCTCGTACCCGTTCCCCGCCTTCTCGGCGATCCGGCCGAGCAGCGACGACGACACGATCGACTCGGCGAAGACACCCGTGGCACCGCGGGCGACCAGATGGGCGGCGAGCAGCGCGCCGACCTCGTCGCCGCGCAGCATCCGCCAGCCGCCGTCCACGGACGGGTCCGGGACGGCGACGGCGCAGCGGTCGGCGTCCGGGTCGTTGGCGATGACGATGTCCGGGTGCGCGCGCCGGGCGGTGGCGAACGCGAGATCCATCGCCCCCGGCTCCTCCGGGTTCGGGAACGCGACCGTGGGGAACGCCGGGTCGGGCTCGGCCTGCTCGGCGACGAGCACCGGTTCCGGGAACCCGGCGCGGGCGAAGGCCGCGGTCAGGACGGACGTGCCGACGCCGTGCATGGCGGTGTACACGACCTGGGCGGTACGCGGGGACCCGGCGTCGAGCACCGCGTCCGTACGGACCAGATAGGCGTCCAGGACCTCGTCGCCGAGGACCTCCCAGCCGCTCTCCGGCCGGTCCACGCCGGCCAGCGGGCCGACCGCGGCGATCGCGTCGGCGATCTCCCCGTCCGCCGGGGGCACGATCTGCGAGCCGTCGCCCAGATAGACCTTGTAGCCGTTGTCGCGCGGCGGATTGTGGCTCGCGGTCACCTCGACGCCCGCGACGGCGCCCAGGTGACGTATGGCATACGCCAGGACGGGGGTCGGGAGCGGGCGGGGGAGGACCGCCGCGCGCAGACCCGCACCGGTCATCACGGCCGCGGTGTCGCGGGCGAAGTCGGCGGACTTGTACCGGGCGTCGTACCCGATGACGACCGTGCCGGTCTGCCCCTTCGCCTTGAGATAGGCGGCGAGCCCGGCGGCGGCGCGGATGACGACGGACCGGTTCATCCGCATCGGCCCGGCCCCCAGCTCACCGCGGAGCCCGGCGGTACCGAACTGCAGCGTGCCGGCGAACCGTGCGGCGAGCGCGTCGAGGTCCTCGGCGTCGATGAGCTTGGCGAGCTCGTCGCGGGTCTCGGGGTCGGGGTCCTCGGCGAGCCAGGTCCTGGCCTGCGTGATGAGGTCCTGCTGCACGGTGTCCGCCTTTCTGCGGGGTGAGGTGTTTTCCGGGTGCGAGTGGGTGGCACGCCGCGCGGGGCCGTCCCGGGCGGGAGACACCGCCCGCCGCAGGGTGACGCCCGGTCAGATGCGGTCGAGCACCCGCGCGAGCAACGACCCCATCCGGGTCGCCGAGTCACGCCCTGCCTGCAGTACCTCTTCGTGGTTCAGCGGCTCGCCGCTCAGCCCGGCGGCCAGATTCGTGACGAGCGAGATGCCCAGCACCTCCGCCCCCGCCTCCCGCGCGGCAATGGCTTCGAGCACCGTGGACATGCCGACCAGGTCGCCGCCCATGACCCGGACCATGTTGATCTCGGCCGGGGTCTCGTAGTGCGGACCGGGGAACTGCACGTACACGCCCTCTTCGAGGGTGTCGTCGACCTCCTTGCACAGCGCGCGCAGCCGCGGCGAGTACAGGTCCGTGAGGTCGACGAAGTTGGCGCCGACGATCGGGGACGCCGCGGTCAGGTTGATGTGGTCGCTGATCAGGACCGGCTGCCCGGGGCGCATGCCCTCGCGCAGACCGCCGCAGCCGTTCGTCAGGACGACGGTCTTGCAGCCGGCGGCGACGGCGGTACGGACCCCGTGCGCGACGGCGGCGACGCCGCGGCCCTCGTAGAAGTGCGTGCGGCCGAGGAAGACCAGGGCGCGCTTCTCGCCGATCCGGTACGAGCGGATCGTGCCGCCGTGGCCCTGGACGGCGGGTGCCGGGAAGCCGGGCAGTTCGGTCACCGGGAACTCGGCCTCCGGGGTGCCGAGCGCGTCGCCCGCAGGTGCCCAGCCGGAACCCATCACGAGGGCGACGTCGTGGGTCTCGGCACCGGTCAGCTCGCGCAGGCGGGCAGCGGCGTCGGCAGCGGCGGCGTGCGGGTCGCCCTGGATGTTGTCCGGAATAACAGATGCGTTCACGCGGAAGAGGGTAGCCGGTGATTCCCTACGCGCGTAGATGCCTCTGCGCAGAGTCTGCCCGCGCCTGCTTGTACATTCATGCAAAAGTGCTGGTCCGGCGGGTCAGCAGGGGCGTTTTCGCAGTTCCATCACATAGTCGTGCGGCGCGCCTGCCGACTCGGCGGCGTCCGCGATCTCGCCCAGATAGCGGGCGGACGGCAGCCCGCCCTCGTACCCGTTCAGCACGTACATCCAGGCCGGCTCCTCGCCGTCCAGGGTGTGCACCCGGACCCGCATCCGCCGGTAGACGTCGAGGCCGACACCCTCCCAGCGGTCCATGGAGTCCTCGTCCATCGGCGCGAGGTCGTACAGCGTCACGAAGACCTGCGAGCGCGGCGCCTCGACCACCGTGGCCAGCGCGCCTTCCCAGCCCATCTGCTCCCCGCCGAAGGTCAGCCGCCAGCCGTTGAGCCAGCCCGTGCCGCGCAGCGGGGAATGCGGTGCGCGGCGCGTCATCAGCCGCGCGTCGAGGTTGCCGGCGTACGCGGCGTAGAGCGACATGGGATCGAGGGTACGGGAGGTGACCCCGGGAGCGGCGATTCCTGTGAGGAAGACCCCGGTCGGCGCCCCCGGGGAGAACCGGTGGAGGGCTCTGCGAGGGGACCTCGCCGCGCCCCTTCCGCGCTCCCGGCTCCCGTATGGAGGGCCCCGGGGCGAAGCATGTTGGCGGGTGCGGGACAATGGAGTACGTACTGCATACCCCCGGGGTGATCCCCCGGACCCCCGGCCGGGGCGGCAGACGGCCGCGGGATGACATACGCGAGGCGGACTTTTCGTGACCCGGATCGTGATCATCGGCGGCGGACCCGGCGGCTACGAGGCGGCACTGGTCGGCGCCCAGCTCGGCGCGGAGGTGACCGTCGTCGACTGCGACGGCCTCGGCGGCGCGTCGGTACTCACCGACTGCGTGCCCTCGAAGACCCTGATCGCGACGGCAGAGGTGATGACCACCTTCGACTCTTCGTACGAGGAGTTGGGCATCATCGTCGCCGACGACACGCCGCCCGTCGAGCAGGCGGCGCGGGTGGTCGGTGTCGACCTCGGCAAGGTCAACCGACGGGTGAAGCGCCTGGCGCTCGCCCAGTCCCACGACATCACCGCCTCCGTCACCCGTGCGGGGGCCCGGGTGATGCGCGGCCGCGGGCGTCTGGAAGGCCTCCAGGCCGCCGACGGCGCCCGCACGGTCGTCGTGACCGCGGCCGACGGTACGGAGGAGAGGCTCACCGCCGACGCCGTGCTCATCGCGACCGGCGGCCACCCCCGGGAGATCCCGGACGCGCTCCCCGACGGCGAGCGCATTCTGAACTGGACCCAGGTCTACGACCTCGATGAGCTCCCCGAGGAGCTCATCGTGGTCGGCTCCGGTGTCACCGGTGCCGAGTTCGCCGGCGCCTACCAGGCGCTCGGCTCCCGCGTCACGCTCGTCTCGTCCCGCGACCGCGTGCTGCCGGGCGAGGACCCGGACGCGGCCGCCGTGCTGGAGGACGTCTTCCGGCGCCGCGGCATGAACGTCATGGCCCGCTCCCGCGCCCAGGCGGCGAAGCGGGTCGGCGACCGGGTCGAGGTCACCCTCGCCGACGGCCGGGTCATCTCCGGTTCGCACTGCCTGATGGCGGTCGGCGCGATCCCGAACAGCGCGGGCATGGGCCTGGAGGAGGCCGGCGTCAGGCTCAAGGAGTCCGGCCACATCTGGACCGACAAGGTATCCCGCACCAGCGCCCCCGGCGTGTACGCGGCCGGCGACGTCACCGGCATCTTCGCGCTGGCCTCGGTCGCCGCGATGCAGGGCCGGATTGCGATGTACCACTTCCTCGGTGACGCGGTGACCCCGCTGAATCTGAAGACGGTCTCCTCGAACGTCTTCACCGACCCCGAGATCGCCACCGTCGGCTACAGCCAGGCCGACGTCGACTGCGGCAAGATCGACGCCCGGGTGGTCAAGCTGCCGCTGCTGCGCAACCCGCGTGCCAAGATGCAGGGCATCCGCGACGGCTTCGTCAAGATCTTCTGTCGGCCCGGCACCGGCATCGTGGTCGGCGGCTGCGTCGTCGCGCCGCGGGCGAGCGAGCTGATCCACCCCATCTCGATCGCGGTCGACAACAATCTGACGGTGGAACAGATCGCAAACGCTTTCACCGTGTATCCGTCCCTGTCGGGATCGATCGCGGAAGTGGCCCGTCAGTTGCACACCCGTAAGCTCGCGGGCGAGGCGTAAGCGCCTTCGGGAACCCGGCATTCCCCGGCAACGCCTGGTAACTCGGGCGGGCGGGAAGCCGTCGGACGATCAGTACGGAACAACAACGGGGCCGCCTATATCACTTGGCGGCCCCTTGTATGTACAACTTCCGTTATTCGGCGCAAACTGCTGAAAACTCTCGTGTGGTCACGTTACTGTCAGTTTCGTGTTCGCTGCAGAACGTCGTCAATTGATCCTCGAAATGGTGCGCGCCAACGGGGCAGTATCGCTCCGTGAGCTCGCCCGCGTCGTCCAGACCTCCGAAGTGACCGTACGGCGGGACGTGCGGGCACTGGAGGCAGAAGGACTCCTCGACCGCCGGCACGGCGGTGCGGTTTTGCCGGGCGGTTTTACGCGGGAGTCCGGCTTTCCGCAGAAATCCCATCTCGCCACCGCGGAGAAGACGGCCATCGCCGACCTGGCCGCCGGTCTCGTCGAAGAGGGCGAGGCCATCGTGGTCGGAGCCGGTACGACCACGCAGGAGCTGGCCCGCCGGCTCGCGCGGATCCCCGGCCTGACCGTCGTCACCAACTCACTGCTGGTCGCCCAGGCGTTGGCCCATGCCAACCGGGTGGAAGTGGTGATGACCGGAGGCACCCTGCGCGGTTCCAACTACGCCCTGGTGGGCAGCGGTGCGGAGCAGTCGCTCCAGGGGCTGCGGGTGTCGCGCGCGTTCCTGTCCGGGAGCGGACTCACCGCGGAACGGGGGCTGTCCACCTCCAACATGCTCTCGGCGAGCGTCGACCGGGCGTTGGTGCAGGCCGCCGCGGAGGTGGTGGTCCTGGCGGACCACACCAAGCTCGGCTCCGACACGATGTTCCAGACGGTGCCCACGGACCTGATCACCCGTCTGGTGACGGACGAACCTCCGGCCCACGACGAGCGGTCCGCCACCGAGTTGCAGGCACTGGCAGACCAGGGCGTACAGATCGCGGTGGCCGGGGCGGGGATGGGGCCGGTCGGGACCGACTCCCACCCGTCGGGGCGCCAGGCGCGCCGCGACATGCCCCTGCCCGGTCAGCGGCGCACGCATGGCGGTCCGGGGCCGCAACTGCGCAGCGCGGCTCCGGCCCTGACGGATCAGTCCCCCGGCGACCGGGCCCGCGTGGCGGACCTGCGCCGCCGCTGACGGCCTCCCCCACGACAGGGAGTGGATCGGCGAGCGGCGTCGTGCGGCTTCGACGGCAAGGTGGAGGACGGAGTCGACGCGGAGGGAGTACCTCCCACGCCCTTAAGGCTGTGGGGGAGTCGGTGACTGACGACAACACCGAAGGGGCCCCTCCCTGCTTGAGCGAAGCCGATCGCTTGGGGGAGGAGTCGCAGGGCGTCGGGAGCGCACTCCCTGTCGTGGGGGAAGCCGTGAGTCCATCGGGGCACTGCCCCGACCCCAGCGCTCACCTGCCGGACGGGCTTGATGGGGCCGACGGAACCCGGCCCCTCCGGCGATTGAGGAGCAGTCTCAGCCCGCCGTCGCCCGCGGCCCCTTCAGCCCCTGCAACGTCAGTGTCAGCAGTCTCCCGGCCAGCGCCGGATCCTCCGGCGCCTGCTCCGCCGCCAGCGCGATCGCATTCGTCAGCTGCATCAGGTCGCCGATCGACACGTCCGCCCGTACCGTCCCACTCTCCTGCGCCCGTGCGAGCAGCCGTGCCCCCGCCTCGCGCAGCGGCACGTTGCAGTCGGACAGGGCCGAAGTCTCGTCCCGTGACGTCGACATGAGTGCCTGCGCGAGTCCGCGGTACTCGCCCGCATGGGTGATGATCGCGCCGAGCCAGTCCACCAGGCCCCCGCACGGATCCGCCTTCGCCAGCTCGTGGGAGCGGGCGAGCAGCGAGGCGACCGCTTCCTGGAACACCGCACTCATCAGCGCGTGCCGGTTCGGGAAGTGCCGGTACAGCGTGCCGATCCCCACGCCCGCCCGGCGCGCGATGTCCTCCAGCGAGGCATCGGTGCCGTGCTCCGCGAACGCCGTACGGGCCTCGCACAGCAACCGGTCGTAGTTGCGGCGCGCATCGGCGCGCATGGGCCGGCCCGGCGTCTGTGCCGTGCTCATCGCCATTGCGCAGTCCTCCCTTTTCCGCCCCCGGGGTCCAGGATGCCATTGCGTCAACGTAGGCCTCCGCCGCCGGCCGGGGACCGGCCCGGAACCCCGCCGCGGCACCGGGACGGCGCCGACAGACGGCAAGGGCCCCTGCGGAGTCGTTCGTACGACTCCGCAGGGGCCCCGGGACGGCTCCGTGGATCAGTCCTTGATCTCGCAGATCACGGCGCCGGACGAGACCGAGCCGCCGACCTCCGCGGCCAGACCCTTGATCGTGCCGGCGCGGTGCGCGTTGAGGGGCTGTTCCATCTTCATGGCCTCCAGGACGACGATCAGATCGCCCTCGTTGACCGCCTGGCCCTCCTCGACGGCGATCTTGACGATCGTGCCCTGCATCGGGGACGCGAGGGTGTCGCCGGAGACCGCGGAGCCGGTCTTCTTCGCCGCGCGGCGCTTGGGCTTGGCGCCCGCCGCGAGTCCGGTGCGGGCCAGGCTCATGCCCAGTGACGAGGGCAGGGAGACCTCGAGTCGCTTGCCGCCGACCTCGACGACGACCGTCTCGCGGCCCACCTCCTCCTCCGCCTCCGCGTCGGCGGGGGTGGCGAAGGGCTTGATCTCGTTGACGAACTCGGTCTCGATCCAGCGGGTGTGGACGCGGAACGGGTCGCTGGTGAACGCCGGGTCGACGACGACCGCGCGGTGGAACGGGATCGCGGTGGCCATGCCCTCGACGTTGAACTCGGCCAGTGCGCGCGCCGCCCGCTGCAGAGCCTGTTCACGCGTCGCACCGGTCACGATGAGCTTCGCCAGCAGCGAGTCCCAGGCGGGGCCGATGACCGAGCCGGACTCGACGCCCGCGTCCAGGCGGACACCCGGACCGGTCGGCGGCGCGAACACCGTCACCGTGCCGGGGGCGGGCAGGAAGCCGCGACCCGGGTCCTCACCGTTGATCCGGAACTCGAACGAGTGTCCGCGTACCGCCGGGTCGTCGTAACCGAGCTTCTCGCCGTCCGCGATCCGGAACATCTCGCGGACCAGGTCGAGACCGGTGACCTCCTCGGTGACCGGGTGCTCGACCTGGAGACGGGTGTTGACCTCCAGGAACGAGATCGTGCCGTCCGTACCGACCAGGAACTCCACGGTGCCCGCACCGACGTACCCGGCCTCCTTCAGGATCGCCTTCGACGCCGCGTACAGCTCCGCGTTCTGCGCCTCGGACAGGAACGGCGCGGGAGCCTCCTCCACCAGCTTCTGGTGGCGGCGCTGCAGCGAGCAGTCACGGGTCGACACGACGACGACATTGCCGTGGCTGTCGGCCAGGCACTGCGTCTCCACGTGCCGCGGCTTGTCGAGGTAGCGCTCCACGAAGCACTCCCCGCGCCCGAACGCCGCGACCGCCTCGCGGACCGCGGAGTCGTACAGCTCCGGGATCTCCTCCAGTGTCCGGGCCACCTTCAGCCCGCGGCCGCCGCCGCCGAACGCCGCCTTGATCGCGATCGGCAGCCCGTGCTGCTCGGCGAACGCCACGACCTCCGCGGAACCCGACACCGGGTCCGGGGTGCCGGCGACCAGCGGCGCACCGGCACGCTGCGCGATGTGCCGGGCTGCGACCTTGTCGCCCAGGTCCCGGATCGCCTGCGGCGGCGGACCGATCCACGTCAGCCCGGCGTCCAGCACGGCCTGGGCGAACTCGGCGTTCTCCGACAGGAAGCCGTAGCCCGGGTGGATCGCGTCCGCCCCCGAGTCCTCGGCAGCCTGCAGCACCTTGGCCATGTCCAGGTAGCTGGCGGCCGGTGTGTCACCGCCCAGAGCGAATGCCTCGTCGGCCGCACGTACATGCAGAGCGTCCCGGTCCGGGTCGGCGTAGACGGCCACGCTCCCGATCCCGGCATCCCGGCACGCCCGAGCAACACGGACAGCAATTTCGCCACGGTTGGCGATGAGCACCTTGCGCACGATGGCTCCCTCCTTGAAACAAGCTGAGTTTAGGGACTACCGACACGGCCTTACGACCCGTCCCCATTGGTGAGCTTGCCCACACGGAGCGTGATTCGAGGCCTGCTCGAAGCGCGAAATCCCTTGTGGCACCACGGTACGCCGGGTTTCATGACCGCATAGTAGCCACGAGGTGTGGTCCGGGTCTCTGTTCACAGGAGCGCCGGCTCGTGGCGTTTCTTTGTGGAGTACCTACTAACGGGCGGGGTTTTCTTTGCGCGACGCACGAGGGGCGCGACAACGCGGAGTTCGTGTGCCGAGTGTGATCCGTGTCCGGGTGCGGAAAGAGGGAGGCAGGGCGGTCTGAACTCTTGTCCGAAGGATTACCCGTTAGTAGGGTCCGCGCTATCGCACGTACTGCAGGTAACAGGGGGTGAGCGCCGTGGTGCGCAGACCGGTGGCCTTCGTGGCCGCGATCGTGCTGTTCGTGGAAGCCGCGGGCATGGTGCTCGTCAACGGCATCCTGGCGACGGTGGTCGACAACCAGGAGATGTCACTGGCGGGGCTCGATCCCGCCGCCATGTCCGCCGGAGCGTGGGCGATGGGCGGCGTCGCCGGCCTCTATCTGCTGCTGTGCGGTCTCGTCCTGCTGGTGACCGGCATCCGTGACCGCGCCCCCGGCCGGGTCGGCCGGTTCGCCCTGATCAGCTGCGCCGTGGTGCACGGGGTGCTGGGCGCGCTGACCGTGGGGCTGGTCGGCTGGACCGCGTTCGCCTTCATGATGGTCGTGCTCGGACTGATCGTGCTGACTCTGGTGGCGTACGGGACCGTGCGCGAGAAGCACGACGGCGAGCCGGACGGGAACGGCGGCGGCGCCGAACAGGGTGCTCCGGCGCCCGCGTGACCCGCCCGCGTGACCCGCCCGTGCGCGTCAGCCGTGCGCGTCAGACCCACAAGTCGGTGACGGAGAAACCCAGTTCGCCCAGGAGTCGGCGCAGCAGCGGCAGTGAGAGCCCGATGACATTGCCGTGGTCGCCCTCGATGGAGTCGATGAACGGTGCCGAGCGCCCGTCCAGAGTGAAGGCGCCCGCGACATGGAGCGGCTCGCCCGAGGAGACGTAGGCGGCGATCTCGGCATCCGTGGGCTCACCGAACCGGACGACGGTGGACGCCGTCGCGGACGCCGTACGCCCGGTCGCCGTGTCGATCACGCTGTGGCCGGTCTGCAGGATCCCCGACCGGCCGCGCATGGACTTCCAGCGGGCGGTGGCGTCCTCGCTGTCGGCCGGCTTCCCGAGCGCCTCGCCGTCGAGTTCGAGGACCGAGTCGCACCCGATGACCAGGGCCCCCGCGGCCTCCGGACGGCCGGCCACGGCGGCGGCCTTCGCCTCGGCGAGAACGAGTGCGAGCTCGCCCGGCGTCGGGGCGGTCAACGCGTCCTCGTCCACACCGCTGACGATCACCTCGGGTGCGAGGCCGGCCTGGCGCAGCAGACCGAGACGGGCGGGAGAGGCGGAGGCGAGCACGAGACGGCGCTGATCAGTCATACCGGCCATCGTAGAAGGGCCCGGCGCGCCGCAGTACCACGCATCCACGGCCCCGGCGCACGCCGCGGTACCGAGCGCCCGCGACTCTGGCGCACGCCGCGGCACCGGGCGCCCACGGCGTCAGCGTGTGCCCAGCGCCAGCATCGTGACGACCATGGCGAGCGCAAGCACCAGCCACACACGCCGCATCATGTCCTGGGCGTCGCGCAGCTCTTTCGGGGGCTTGTTCTCGGGGTCGGACCACAGCATGATCCCGATCCTGCTGCGGCCGCCCCCGCGGCGCCTGAGTACGGGTACTCAGGCGCCCTGGTGCGTGTGCACCGGATCGTTCCGCGGCCGCACGGCGGGTTCCGGGCCTCCGCCGTGCGGCCGGACGGTTACCCCGGCCAGTACGTCCGCGCCCAGGCCCGCGGGCCGGGCCGGTGGCGCTCCCGGCGGGCTATGCGGCCCGGGTCGGACCACCGCTCGGGCAGCGCGGGCGCGCCGGACGACACAGCGGCCGTCGCCGCGGCGCGCGCCTGGACCACTGCCAGTGCGGCAGCCAGCTCCTCCGGGGTCGGGTTGCCCCGTACGACCTTGATCATGGTCAGGACCCTTTCTAGAGGGGGATGTTGCCGTGCTTCTTCGGGGGCAGCGATTCCCGCTTCGTCCGCAGCTGGCGCAGCCCCTTCACCACGTGTGCCCGGGTGTCGGACGGCATGATCACCGCGTCCACGTAGCCGCGTTCGGCCGCCACGTACGGGTTGAGCAGCGCGTCCTCGTAGTCGGCCAGCAGCTCGGCGCGGGTCGCCTCCTGATCCTCGGCGGCCGCGATGGTGCGGCGGTGCAGGATGTTCACCGCACCCTGCGCGCCCATCACCGCGATCTGCGCGGTCGGCCAGGCGACATTGATGTCGGCGCCCAGATGCTTGGAGCCCATGACGTCGTACGCGCCGCCGAACGCCTTGCGGGTGATCACCGTGATCAGCGGGACGGTCGCCTCCGCGTACGCGTAGATCAGCTTGGCGCCGCGCCGGATGATGCCGCCGTACTCCTGGTCGACGCCGGGCAGGAAGCCGGGGACGTCGACGAAGGTCAGCACGGGCACGTTGAACGCGTCGCAGGTACGGACGAAGCGTGCGGCCTTCTCACTCGCGTTGATGTCCAGACAACCCGCGAACTGCATCGGCTGGTTGGCGACGATGCCGACGGGGTAGCCCTCGACACGCCCGAAGCCGGTGATGATGTTCGGCGCGAACAGGGCCTGCGTCTCAAGGAACTCGCCGTCGTCCAGCACATGCTCGATGGCGGTGTGCATGTCGTACGGGTGGTTCGCCGAGTCCGGGATGAGGGTGTCGAGCTCACGGTCCTCGTCGGTCACCGTGAGATCCGCCTCCTCCGGGAAGGCGGGCGCCTCGGAGAGGTTGTTCGACGGGAGGTAGGACAGCAGCGACTTGACGTACTCGATGGCGTCCTTCTCGTCACCCGCCATGTGATGCGCCACACCCGAGGTCGTGTTGTGCGTGCGGGCGCCGCCCAGCTCCTCGAAGCCGACGTCCTCACCGGTGACCGTCTTGATGACATCGGGCCCGGTGATGAACATGTGCGAGGTCTGGTCCACCATCACCGTGAAGTCGGTGATCGCGGGGGAGTAGACCGCGCCGCCCGCGCACGGGCCGACGACCAGCGAGATCTGCGGGATCACCCCGGAGGCATGGGTGTTGCGGCGGAAGATCTCCCCGTACATGCCGAGGGCCATGACGCCCTCCTGGATACGGGCGCCGCCGGAGTCATTGATGCCGATGACCGGGCAGCCGGTCTTCAGCGCGAAGTCCATCACCTTCATGATCTTCTGGCCGAAGACCTCGCCCAGGGAGCCGCCCAGGACCGTGAAGTCCTGGGAGAACACCGCCACCGGGCGGCCGTCGACCGTGCCGTAGCCGGTGACCACACCGTCGCCGTAGGGGCGGTTCTTCTCCATCCCGAAGTCGGTGGAGCGGTGCCGGGCGAATTCGTCGAGCTCCACGAAGGAGCCCGCGTCGAGCAGGAGAGCGACCCGCTCGCGGGCGGTCAACTTGCCCTTGGCGTGTTGCTTTTCGACCGCGCGTGCGGAACCGGCATGGGTCGCCTCGTCGATACGGCGCTGCAGGTCCGCGATCTTGCCCGCGGTGGTGTGGATGTCGATCTCTTCCGGCTCGGACATCGGGTGGCGGCTCCCTGCCTGGTCACGGGGACGACTGACTGGTGCGTTCTACGGCTGCGTGCGCGGCCGGGTGCGCGAGGACGGCCGGGCGGCCAGCCGTCGAAGGTGCTGAATGGCTACTGATCCGTAGCGTATCGGCGCGGATACCGTTCGGCAGTGCGTCGTTTGCCACACCTAGGGTGGCTTGCATGACACCTCCGGATGCGTCACAGAACCGCTGGTCGGACCTGGACCGGCCGCCCCTGAACGTCCCCGCGCTGCGCCGCGGACTGCTGCGGCCGGGCGGACTGTGGACCTCGCTCGACGTCGTGGACACGATCGGTTCCACCAACTCCGACCTCGCGGGACGGGCCGCGGAACTCACCGAGGGCACGGTCCTGATCGCCGAGGAACAGACCGCGGGCCGAGGCCGCCTCGACCGGACCTGGACGGCGCCCGCCCGCTCCGGCCTGTTCTTCTCCGTCTACCTGACCCCCGGCGACGGCGTACCGGTCCATCGCTGGGGCTGGCTGCCGCTGCTCGCGGGTGTCGCGGCGGCGACCGGCCTGGCAAAGGCGGCGGGCGTCGACATGGCGCTGAAATGGCCGAACGACCTGCTGGTCACGGTGGCGGGCGAGGAGCGGAAGGCGGGCGGCATCCTGGCCGAGCGCGCCGCGAACGGCGTCGTGGTCGGTATCGGCATCAACGTCTCCCTGCACGCGGACGAACTCCCCGTCCCCACGGCCGCCTCTCTCGCCCTGGCCGGAGCGGTCTCCACCGACCGGGAGACGCTGCTGCGGGGCGTGCTGCGCTCGCTGGAGCACTGGTACGGGGAATGGCGCGCGGTCGACGGCGACGCGGCGGAGAGCGGCCTCCAGGCGGCGTACGCGGCGGGCTGCGCGACGCTGGGGCGGACGGTACGCGCCCAGCTCCCCGGCGACCGCTCCCTCACCGGTGAGGCGGTGGCGATCGACGGTGACGGCCGCCTGATCCTGTCCACCGACGAGGGCCTCCAGGAACCCGTGTCGGCGGGCGACATCGTCCACCTGAGGGGCGCGGAGGGCGGCCTCGCCTAGTGCCTGACCGGGGCGCCCACCGGTGGCCCCCGCCGCGCGGCGGGGACGGCATGTGGGCGCCCCGGCCCGGGCCGGCCCCGTACCCGGGTGCCCGATCCGGCCGTCGTCCCCGTGGAAACCGCCCACCGGGGAGCAGCCCCCCACGCCCCCGGCCCGGGCCGGCCCCGTACCCGGGTGCCCGATCCGGCCGTCGTCCCCGTGGAAACCACCCACCGGGGAGCAGCCCCCCACGCCCCCGGCCCGGGCCGGCCCCGTACCCGGGTGCCCTGATTTAGTGAGGTAGCGCACACCTGCCGTATCGTTGAGGCGATCCACCGACAGATCGGCAGGGCAGTGCGCAGGGAACGGGCAGGAGGCGGCTGGTGACCGTCGACGACACGAGCTCCGGCGCGGGCGCGGAGCCCCCACCGGAACCCTCGGTCCACGCGACGCCGCATCACGAAGTCGACCACACGGCGGAACCGACCGACGATCCCCTCGCGATCCGGCTGGAACAGCTGATCCTGGGGGCCGACCGCCGCTACACCCCGTTCCAGGCGGCCCGTACCGCCGGTGTCTCGATGGACCTGGCGTCGCGGTTCTGGCGGGCCATGGGGTTCGCCGACATCGGGCAGGCGAAGGCGCTCACCGAGGCGGACGTGCTGGCGCTGCGGCGGCTCGCCGGACTCGTGGAGGCGGGGCTGCTCAGCGAGCCCATGGCGGTGCAGGTCGCCCGGTCCACCGGACAGACCACCGCCCGGCTGGCCGAATGGCAGATCGATTCCTTCCTGGAGGGGCTGACCGAGCCGCCCGAGCCCGGCATGACCCGCACCGAGGTCACGTATCCCCTGGTGGAGCTGCTCCTGCCGGAGCTGGAGGAGTTCCTCATCTATGTCTGGCGCCGCCAGCTCGCCGCCGCGACCGGCCGGGTGGTGCAGGCGGCCGACGACGACGAGATGGTGGACCGCAGGCTCGCCGTCGGCTTCGCGGACCTGGTCGGCTTCACTCGGCTGACCCGGCGGCTGGAGGAGGAGCAGCTCGGCGAGCTGGTCGAGTCGTTCGAGACGACCTGCGCCGACCTGGTCGCCGCGCACGGCGGCCGGCTCATCAAGACCCTCGGTGACGAGGTCCTCTTCGCCGCCGACGACGCGGGCACGGCGGCTGAGATCGCGCTGCGCCTGATAGAGGCGATGTCCCAGGACGAGACGATGCCCGCGCTGCGCGTCGGCATCGCGTTCGGCACCGTCACGACCCGGATGGGCGATGTCTTCGGCACGACGGTGAACCTCGCCAGCCGGCTCACCTCGATAGCGCCCAAGGACGCCGTGCTGGTGGACGGCGCGTTCGCGGAGGAGCTGACGCGTACGGGCGACGCCCCGGCCTCCGAGGCGCAGGCGGCGGAGGAGGCCGCGGCGGCCGAGAAGGAGCGCGAGGACGGCATGGAGCCGCCGGCCGTGCCGAAGTACCGGTACGGGCTGCAGCCGATGTGGCAGCGGCCGGTGCGTGGGCTCGGCGTGGTGGAGCCGTGGCTGCTGGCCCGGCGCGGTACGTCCTGACCCGCGCCCCGGGGCACGCTCAGGACCTAGGATCCCTCCGGTAACGCTCGTTAACCGGAGGGGTGCAGTCATGACCGTCACGTCCGAGCAGCGGTTCGGGGAGTTCGTTGTCGTACGGGTCCATGAGGGCCAGGACCATGTCGCCGAACTGGTTCTGGACCGGCCCAAGGCCATGAACGCCGTGTCCACGGACATGGCCCGCTCGATCGGTGCCGCCTGTGCGGCGCTCGCCGCCGACCCCGCCGTACGGGTCACCGTTCTCACCTCCAGCCACGAGCGCGCCTTCTGTGTGGGCGCGGACCTCAAGGAGCGGAACTCCTTCACCGATGCCGAGCTGGTGCGGCAGCGGCCCACTGCCCGCGCCGCCTACACCGGCGTCCTCGACCTGCCGATGCCGACGGTCGCCGCCGTGCACGGGTTCGCCCTCGGCGGCGGATTCGAGCTGGCTCTCTCCTGCGATCTGATCGTCGCCGACCGGACCGCCGTCGTGGGACTGCCGGAGGTGTCGGTCGGCGTCATCCCGGGGGGCGGCGGCACCCAGTTGCTGCCGCGCCGGATCGGGGCGGCGCGCGCCGCCGAACTGGTCTTCACCGCCCGGCGGGTGGAGGCCGCGGAGGCAAGGGAGTTGGGCCTCGTCGACGAGCTGGTGGAGGCCGGGGAGGACCGGACGCAGGCGCTCGCGCTCGCCGGGCGGATCGCGGCCAACTCGCCGGTGGGTCTGCGCGCTGCGAAGCGTGCGCTGCGGCTCGGACACGGGCTCGATCTGCGGGCCGGACTGGAAGTGGAGGACGCGGCCTGGCGCTCGGTGGCCTTCTCCGGGGACCGGACCGAGGGCGTGGCCGCGTTCAACGAGAAGCGGAAGCCGAACTGGCCCGGCGAGTAACGGTACGTCGTGGCTCCGACCCGCAGAGCAGGCGATTCCCGGCTTCAAATTGATCAAATCACCACAGATCTACATACGATGTAACGATGGGTGGTGAGGATGTTCGGCTACGGGCCGTCGTATCGCTTGCGCAGTCGATGGCTGCGGCGCATACCCCGCGCGAGTCCTGGCGGGCGGCCGCGTTGGGGGCGTGCGAGGCGTTGGGCGGCAGTTTCGCCGCGCTCTCCGTGTGGGAGCGCGGGCCGGGACGGCTCCGGGTGCTGGTGAACGCGGGTGAACGGGCCGAGGGGGAGGAGGAGTTCCCCGACGAGGAGATGTACCCGGTGCACGAGTTCCCGGAGATCACCGAGTTCCTGCACGAGCGGTGGGCGGGGGGCGGTGAACCGGACGCCTGGGTGGAGACGGCCGACGGGCGGGTCGGCGAGGGCG
Organism: Streptomyces sp. NPDC048496; assembly: GCF_043200055.1. Lineage (NCBI taxonomy): Bacteria > Bacillati > Actinomycetota > Actinomycetes > Kitasatosporales > Streptomycetaceae > Streptomyces > Streptomyces sp. NPDC048496. The sequence continues at coordinate 262,552 of NZ_JBICXB010000003.1, forward strand.
GTGTCGCGTCCGACGTGAAATCGGCGGGTGCGGGCGGGCGCGGGAGCGGTTACCGCCATCAGCGCGTGGCGGCTCTGCGGCGCCGCCGGCGCGGCTGCTGTGTGGTCGCGCCGATCGTGCTGCACGGGCGGGCCTGGGGTGAGCTCTATGTGGCGCGACCGGTGGGGGCGCCGGTGTTCGGGCGGGAGGACGCGGACTTCGCGACCGTGCTGGCCGCCGTCGTCGCCGCCGGGATCTCCCAGACCGAGCGCCTCGAAGAGGTCCGCAGGCTCGCCTTCACCGACCCGCTGACCGGGCTGGCCAACCGTCGCCTCGTCGATGCGCGGCTCGACGAGGCGGTGGAACGGCACGATGCCGACGGCTCGGTGGTCAGCCTGGTCGTCTGCGACCTGAACGGCCTGAAGGGGGTCAACGACACGCTTGGCCACGCGGTCGGCGACCGGCTGCTGGAACGTTTCGGCTCGGTGCTGTCGCGGTGTGGCGCGATGCTGCCGGGCGCGCTCGCGGCCCGGCTCGGCGGTGACGAGTTCTGTCTGCTCGCCGTGGGATCCGAGGCGGACGAGGTGATCCGGGTGGCCACCGAACTCTGCGACCGGGCATCGGGGTTGGAGCACGGCGAGGGGGTCGCCTGCGGGATCGCGTCGACCGGTGACCCGATCGGTCCGGTGGTCTCGGCCCGGCGGCTCTTCCGGTTGGCGGACGCCGCCCAGTACCGGGCGAAGGCGGCCCGCTCGACGAAACCGGTGGTGGCGGGGCGGGACGGCGAGGTCATCAGGCTGGCCGACTCGCCGCCGAAGTCCGCTCATGACCGCCGTCGGCTGCGCGGCAGCCGTCCGTAGCGCTCGCGCGGAACCACGATCGTGATCGGTAAGGGGTCAACCGAACGACCACTAGTGACATGGAGAGTTTCAGTCCGTACGCTTCTGAATATGGATATGCACACAGTCGTGGTGGGGACGTCCGGTACCACCGCAGAGGACGTCATCGCCGTGGCTCGCGCGGGAGCCCGCGTCGAGCTCTCCGCAGCCGCAGTCAGCGCACTCGCCGCCGCCCGCGAGATCGTGGACGCGCTGGCCGCCAAGCCCGAGCCGGTCTACGGCGTCTCCACCGGCTTCGGCGCGCTCGCCAGCCGGCACATCAGCCCCGACCTGCGGGCCCAGCTCCAGCGCAACATCGTCCGATCGCACGCGGCCGGGATGGGCCCGCGCGTCGAGCGCGAGGTCGTGCGGGCGCTGATGTTCCTGCGCCTGAAGACGGTCTGCTCCGGCCACACCGGCGTACGCCCCGAGGTTGCCCAGACCATGGCCGACGTACTGAACGCGGGCATCACCCCCGTCGTGCACGAGTACGGCTCGCTCGGCTGCTCCGGCGACCTGGCACCCCTCTCGCACTGCGCCCTGACGCTGATGGGCGAGGGCGACGCCGAGGGCCCCGACGGTGTCGTGCGTCCGGCCGGTGAGCTCCTCGCCGCGCACGGCATCGCCCCCGTCGAACTGCGCGAGAAGGAGGGCCTCGCCCTCCTCAACGGCACCGACGGCATGCTCGGCATGCTCGTGATGGCCCTCGCCGACCTGAAGAACCTCTACACCTCTGCCGACATCACCGCCGCGCTCAGCCTGGAGGCACTGCTCGGCACGGAGAAGGTCCTCGCCCCGGAGCTGCACGCCATCCGCCCGCACCCGGGCCAGGGCGTCAGCGCCGACAACATGCTGCGGGTGCTGTCCGGGTCCGGCCTCACCGGTCATCACCAGGACGACGCGCCGCGCGTCCAGGACGCCTACTCCGTGCGGTGCGCGCCCCAGGTCAACGGCGCCGGGCGGGACACCCTCGCGTACGCCGGGATCGTCGCCGACCGCGAGCTGGCCTCCGCCGTCGACAACCCCGTCGTCCTGCCGGACGGCCGCGTCGAGTCCAACGGCAACTTCCACGGCGCCCCGGTGGCGTACGTACTCGACTTCCTGGCGATCGTCGCCGCCGACCTCGGCTCGATCACCGAGCGCCGCACGGACCGGCTGCTGGACAAGAACCGTTCGCACGGGCTGCCGCCGTTCCTCGCCGACGACGCCGGTGTCGACTCGGGTCTGATGATCGCCCAGTACACGCAGGCCGCCCTGGTCAGCGAGATGAAGCGGCTCGCGGTCCCGGCGTCGGCGGACTCGATCCCGTCCTCCGCGATGCAGGAGGACCACGTCTCCATGGGCTGGTCGGCGGCGCGCAAGCTCCGTACCGCGGTGGAGAACCTCGGCCGGATCGTCGCCGTCGAGCTGTACGCGGCGACCCGCGCCATCGAACTGCGCGCCGCCCAGGGGCTCGCCCCGGCGCCCGCGTCCCTCGCCGCGATCGAGGCGCTGCGGGCGGCCGGCGTCGAGGGGCCCGGCCCGGACCGGTTCCTGTCGCCGGATCTGGCTGCCGCGGACGCGTTCGTGCGGAGCGGGAAGCTGGTGGCCGCGGTGGAGCCGGTCACCGGGGCACTGGCGTAGAGCGCGTCCGCAAAGTCCCGCCCGGCCCGCAGAGTTGCCGGGATTCCCAAGTGGCTCCGCTGCTCGGGAATCCCGGCGCCCTGCTTCAAGTCGACGGCGACACCTTGCGGGCACCCCCTGGGGGCGTCCGGCGGATCCGCCGGACGGGCCTGTCCCTCAAGCCCGTCCGGCGATCGAGGACAAGGCGCCCGCGCGGCGCCCGGAGTGGGCGACGAACGCTGCGCCGATGGCCAGGAACGCTGTGCCACCGATCAGATACGGGGTGGTGTCGACCCCGGCCCCGGTCTCGGCGAGCGCCGGCCCGGGCGCCTCGTCACCGGCGTTCGTGACCGCCGGTCTGCTCGGCGCACCGGCTGCACCGTCGGCATCGTCCGTCGCGTTGGCCGACGGGACGAACCACAGGGCGCACAGCAGCGTGGCCGCCGCGGTGGCGGTCAGGAGCGGACGGCGGGCCATGGCCACGGGATCGATCCCCCTTGTGACAGCAGTGAGTCAGGTCCTGTCCTGCCGGTCTTCGTGGGCCCGGAACGCCTGGCACGGCACCTCGCTGCGTTGTCGTCAGTCGCCCACGTACGTCCAGTACGAGGACGATCCTCCGCCTTGCGATGCGCCGCACCGGACGCCGCGTCGGGCTGATCCATGAAGACCGGCAGGACAGGGCCTGGCCGGGTGCGCCGATGCTAATGAAAGCAGCGGGTCGCGGGGAAGCCGGGGGAGCCCTTGGCCCTACGCTCCGGCGTATGAGCACTTCAGAGACATCACGGTTTGTTCGTCTTCGCGTGGAGATGGTGTTGGAGATCACAGACGCGGACGCCCTCAGCGGTACGGCACTGGAGAGCATCGCCGCCGAGTACGGCGAGCCCGGCGGCGAGTCGGCCGAGGAACGCATGTATGCCGAGTCCGCGGTACGGGAAGACGGTGCGGAGGCCATCGCCTCCCTCATCGACCCGTTCGATCTGGTCGGCGAGGTGCCGGGGGTCGAGCTGGCCCAGGCCTCCTGGACCAGCGAGACCATCGACTACGACCCCGAGGAACCGGACGCCTGGGACCTCGACGACGAGGACGAGGGTTATGGCGACGGCGACGAGGACGGCGACGACGTCGCGCACAATAGGGAGGACGACGACGGGGAACAGCGGTCCAGCCGGTGAACACACCGGCCCCGGCCCGTTTCCGGTGGGCCGGGGCCACCAGGTGTCCGGCCCCTGGAACCACAGCTGCCACGGCTGCGTCGATGAGTGGTGTTCCCCACATCTTTGACGGATGCGGAACGGAGGGCCCCTTCCCGGGTGTTCTGGAACATTGACGGGGTACCGCCGGCCGGCGGCTCTGCGCGGGGTATGGGGGATACGGCAACGATGGAGAAGCGTGTGATGACGGACAGCAAACGACGCAGGGGCCTGATGGCCGCGTCCGCACTGCTGGGCGGCGTTCTGGTGCTCACCGGCTGCAGCGACGGCGGCGACAAGGGCGGCAACAGCGCCGAGAGCTCGAAGAAGTCGCAGGCGGCAGAGGTCGACAAGGCGGCGGCCCAGGACGCTTCGGAGGCGCAGATAGCGATCTCGCCGAAGAACGGCGCGACCAACGCCAGCATCAACAACGACGCCAAGGTCACCGTGGCCAAGGGCAAACTGACCGAGGTCACCATGACCACGGCGGCCGGCGCGAGCGTCCAGGGCACCCTGGCGGCCGACGGCATGAGCTGGCAGCCGAACGGGCAGCTGGAGCGCTCGACCACGTACAAGATCAACGCGACGGCGAAGGACTCGAAGGGCCGCGAGGCTCACGAGAACTCCTCGTTCACCACCGTGTCGCCCGCCAACAGCTTCATCGGGAACTTCACCCCCGAGGACGGCTCCACGGTCGGCGTCGGCATGCCGGTCTCGATCAACTTCAACAAGCCGATCACGAACCAGAAGGCCGTCCAGGCCGGGATCACCGTAACGTCCAGCAGCGGCCAGCAGGTCGTCGGCCACTGGTTCAACTCACAGCGTCTGGACCTGCGCCCCGAGCAGTACTGGACGGGCGGCTCCACCGTCACGCTGAAGCTGGCGCTGGACGGCGTCGAGGGCTCGAACGGCGTCTTCGGTGTGCAGCAGAAGACGGTCACCTTCAAGGTCGGCCGCAACCAGGTCTCGACGGTCGACGCCAGCACGAAGATGATGACCGTCACCCAGAACGGCAAGACGATCAAGACGATCCCGATCTCGGCCGGTTCCCCGGCCAACCCGACGTACAACGGTCAGATGGTGATCTCCGAGAAGTTCAAGGAGACCCGGATGAACGGTGCGACGGTCGGCTTCACCGACGCCGACGGCAAGGGCGAGTACGACATCAAGGACGTGCCGCACGCCATGCGGCTGTCCTCGTCGGGCACGTTCATCCACGGCAACTACTGGGGCGCGCGGTCGGTCTTCGGCAGCGCCAACACCAGCCACGGCTGCGTCGGCCTCCCCGACGTCAAGGGTGCGGGCGACGCCAACCAGCCCGCCGCGTGGTTCTACAACAACTCGCTCGTCGGCGACGTGGTCATCGTCAAGAACTCCCCGGACAGGACCATCACCCCCGACAACGGCCTCAACGGCTGGAACATGAGCTGGGCCGACTGGCAGGCAAGCTCCGCAGCCTGACCCCGGCGGGCGTCCCCGGACGCCCTCCGTATCCCACGCTCGACCGCGTACCCGCGCAATCCCCGACGCCGCGTACGTACGCAAGGCGGCGGCACCCCGGATCCCCTCGGATCCCCGGTGCCGCCGCCTTCGTCGTCCGGAAGCGTTCTCATCCGGATCTCATGGCGGCCTCAACCCGCCATCACCACCGATCCATAGCGTCGCGTCATGTTCTTCACCTACCTCCGGCGCGAGCTGCGCCGCCGCAGAAAGGCGGCGCTGGTCGTCGCCTCGGGGCTCGCCCTGGGTATTGCGCTGGTCATCATCGTCAGCTCGGTCTCCTCCGGCATGAGCAAGGCCCAGGACAAGGTCCTGGAGTCGCTGTACGGCCTCGGTACGGACATGACGGTCATCGCGGTCGGTCTGACCGGCGCGTACATCGTGACGGCCATCAGCCCCACCCTCACCGCGCAACTCGGTGGCTCGGGCGGCGGTGGCGGCATGGTCGGCGGCCCCGGCGGCCCCGTCCGGCAGACGGCGGCCAAGTCCCTCGACATCGCGCTGACCGCGCCCGTCTCCCTCTCCACCATCCTCATCGCCGTCGTGCTGGCCGTGGCGGGCGGGCTGATCGCCGGCGCGTTCGGCGGCTGGCGGGCCTCCCGGCTGCGACCCGCGGACGCGCTGCGCCGCGTCGAATAGCCCGCCCGCGAGCCCACCCCTTTCAGCCCAGCAGGAGTTGACCCATGTACACGCTCAGCGGCGTCACCAAGCGCTATACCCGCGGCAAGTCCACCGTCGATGCGCTCGCCGGCGTCGATCTGACCATCGAGGACGGCGGCCGCCTGGTCATCCAGGGCCCCACCGGCGGCGGCAAGTCCACGCTGCTGCAGATGCTCGGCGGTCTGGACCGTCCGACGGCCGGCAGCGTCGAACTCGACGGTGTGGACCTCGCGAAGCTCAGCGAGGCCAAGCTCACCAAGGTGCGCGCGCAGAACATCGGCTTCGTCTTCCAGAGCTTCAACCTCATCCCGACACTGACCGCGCAGGAGAACGTCGAGACGGCGCTCGTCCCGCTCGGCGGCAGGCCCGCGGAGCGGCGCAGGCGGGCCGCCCAGGCGCTGGACTCCGTCGGACTCGGCGAACGGCTCGGACACCTCCCGAGCGAGATGTCCGGCGGGCAGCAGCAGCGTGTGGCGATCGCACGGGCCCTGGTCAAGCAGCCGAAGGTGCTGCTCGCCGACGAGCCCACCGGCAACCTCGACGAATCGATGCGCGACGAGGTCATGGAGGTGCTGGAGACGATGTGGAAGGAGCACGGGCTGACCTTCATCATGGTCACCCACGACAGCGCGATCGCCCGCAGGGCGCCGCGGCTGGCGACCATCCGCAAGGGCCGCGTCACGATCACGGAGAACGCGGCGGCCTGACGTACGGGCGCCAAGGTGTGGCGTACGGACGACGAAGGTGGCGTACGGACGTGGACGTGTGACGCACGGGCACACCGGCCGGGCACACCGGCCTGCCGGACAGGGGCGACGGCGCCAACGCTGTTGCCCCTGCCTGGCGTTAATGGTTCCGTGGGTGGTCCGGTACGCGGCCGCGTAAGCGGTGCCATGGCATCATCACGCCCGCGCCCGTTCGCTCATCGCATTAATCTCGCAGTCATGACCGCTGCCATCACCGCCATGATCACCGCAGTCGTCGGTGTGCTCGGCACCCTGTTCGCGCCGATGCTCGCGCAGCGGATGAGCGCGCGGGAGCGCCAGGCGGAGGCCGAACTGGCCGACACGCGGCGGAGGTTCGAGGAGCGGCGCGCCCAGTACACGGCCATGAACCGGGCCTCCCGGCAGTTCCACACACTCCTCAAGGACGCCCTGCACCGGATCAGGGACGGCGTCTATGCGGAGCAGGAGCGCACCCAGCTCGAAGAGGCCCGCCTCGACCACCGCGACCGCTACGCCGAGGCGCAGATGATCGTCCCGGAGCGGATCCTGCAGGCCTCCCGCGACCTCAACCAGGTCCTCGCGAACGCCGACGGGGCCGTCAAACGCCTGGACCGGGGGCTCGCCCGCGACGGCGAGACCGTGGCCCGCATCCTGGAGAACCTGAGGGCGGCGAGTCCGTTCCTCGACACGATGCGGGAGCTGATGCGGAAGGACCTGGGCATCACCGACTGAGCCGGGTGTAGCTGGCTACACCCCCGTTCCGGGGGACGGGTCCCTCGTTGCGGCGCGCCCCGCCCTGGAGAATGGATCACGTCGGATCAACCACGGAGGGAACCCCCATGAAGCCGCTGCTCTGGCTCGTGCTCTGTCTCGCAGTCGTCGCCAATGTCGGCCTCAACCTGATGGACGACACCGGGCTGCACATCGCCCTGAGCATCGTCTCGGGCGCGGTCGTCCTCGCGTCCGGCGTGCGGCTGTGGATGCTGCGGGACAGGCACGAGGAAGCCTGATCCCTCCGCCCAGACCGGCCGCATCCGGTGCGGATTGCGCCACATCCCCGGTGCCGGAAGGCTCGGGAGGGCTCAGTATGTGGATGCGGCCGAGGATATTGCGGCTTCCCTGGGACAATCGATACGTCACAGCGGTCCTGTACGTCGCATTGGTGAGTGCGCTTCTCACGATGTCTGGGTGACGTCCTCAATGGGGAGGGGGACCGGCGGTGCCCCTGGGGACGGGGGCGCCTTCGCGCACGTTGCCGACCCATGGAAGGTCTTGATCAGATGCCGGCCACCCCTGTTTCCTCGGAGCCGCACGCAGCCGAGATCCGTGTCATCGAGCCGCTGTACGCGGAGGTCCTGCGGCGCAATCGGGGCGAGAGCGAGTTCCATCAGGCGGTACGGGAAGTCCTTGAGACGCTCGGCCCGGTCCTGGCGCAGCGACCGGAGTTCGTGGACGCCCGGATCATCGAGCGGATCTGCGAGCCGGAGCGTCAGCTCATCTTCCGCGTGCCGTGGTCGGACGACTCCGGCGACATCCATGTGAACCGCGGCTTCCGGGTCGAGTTCTCCAGCGCCCTGGGACCGTACAAGGGCGGGCTGCGCTTCCACCCCTCGGTCGACCTCGGCATCGTGAAGTTCCTCGGATTCGAGCAGATCTTCAAGAATGCTCTCACCGGCATGCCGATCGGCGGTGGCAAGGGCGGCGCCGACTTCGACCCGAAGGGCCGCTCCGACGCCGAGGTCATGCGGTTCTGCCAGTCGTTCATGACCGAACTCCACCGTCATCTGGGCGAGTACACGGACGTCCCGGCCGGTGACATCGGCGTCGGCGGCCGCGAGATCGGCTACCTGTTCGGCCAGTACAAGCGGATCACCAACCGGTACGAGTCCGGTGTGCTCACCGGAAAGGGCCTGGGCTGGGGCGGTGCCCAGGCGCGCACCGAGGCCACCGGCTACGGCTGTGTGCTCTTCACCGACGAGATGCTCAGGAGCCGGGGCGGATCCCTCGACGGCCGGCGGGTCGTCGTGTCGGGCTCCGGCAATGTCGCGATCTACGCGATCGAGAAGGCCCAGCAGCTCGGCGCGACCGTGGTGACGTGCTCCGACTCCGGCGGCTACGTCGTCGACGAGAAGGGCATCGACCTCGCCCTGCTCAAGGAGATCAAGGAGGCCGGTCGCGGCCGGGTCTCGGAGTACGCGCAGCGGCGCGGCGCGCATGTCCGTTTCGTCGCCGGTACGGGCGTGTGGAACGTCCCCTGCGACGTGGCCCTGCCGTGTGCCACGCAGAACGAACTCCACGAGGCCGATGCGCTGACGCTCGTACGCAACGGGGTGCAGGCGGTCGCCGAGGGCGCCAACATGCCCACCACCCCGGAGGCCGTGCGGGTCTTCCAGGAAGCGGGCGTCGCCTTCGCCCCCGGCAAGGCAGCAAACGCGGGCGGAGTGGCCACCAGCGCGCTGGAGATGCAGCAGAACGCGTCGCGCGACTCATGGACCTTCGCGCACACCGAGGAGCGGCTCGCGGAGATCATGCGCCACATCCACGACTCCTGCTTCACCACGGCGGAGCGCTACGGCAGCCCCGGCAACTATGTGGTCGGCGCGAACATCGCCGGCTTCGAACTGGTCGCGGACGCGATGCTCGCGCAGGGTCTCATCTGATCCCGCCCCGTACACACCACCGGCCCGGCCGCCTCGCGGCCGGGCCGGTGGCGTCGGGGCCCTTCCCTTCGGATCGGGCCCCGCGAGCCCGGCGTGATCCGAACGCGAGAGGGCCTGAGAGCCGCGTCACCGCGCGGGCCGGCGCCGGAAGAACTCTGCCAGCCCCGTGTTCACGACCACCACGACGCCGGCCACCGCCGCCGCCACCGGATGACCCACGCGGTACACCGCGTACACCCCGCCGCCGAGCACAACCGCCTTCACCAGCAGGACGCCCCACAGCGGAAGCCGGATTTGGGCGCGAGGAGCGGCGAACAGCCCCCACAGCACGATGGCCACCGCCGGCATTCCTAGCCCCAGCAGCCACCGGGCAGCGTCTGAGCCGCCGGCCGTGAAGCCCCACCAGGACAGGCACGCCAGCGCCGCCAACTCGACGACGAACGCCAGGAGTTCGTTGGCCATGAACCAGGGGCGGCCGCGCATCGCGGCCAGGCTGTCGAGGCCGTCACTCGTCATCGGGCGGGAATCCTCCTCAGGCAGGTCCGCGAGACGACGGGCGGCAGGTCAGCCGTCCGCGGGCGCGACACCGATCGGGCACGATACGCCCGTCCCGCCGATCCCGCAGTAGCCCGCCGGGTTCTTGTCGAGGTACTGCTGGTGATATGCCTCAGCGGGCCACAACGTGCGGCCCTCCGCCGGGAGGATCTCCGTGGTGATCTCGCCGTGGCCGGAGGCCGTCAGGACCTTCTGGTACGCCTTGCGGGACGCGGCCACCGCCGCCTCCTGCTCGGGGGAGTGGGTGTAGATCGCCGACCGGTACTGCGTACCCACGTCATTTCCCTGGCGGAAGCCCTGCGTCGGGTCATGGGACTCCCAGAAGACCTTCAGCAGCTCGGAGTACCTGACGATCTTCGGGTCGAAGACGACGCGGACCGCTTCCGTGTGCCCCGTCAGGCCCGAGCAGACCTCCTCGTACGAGGGGTTCTCCGTATAGCCCCCCTGGTAGCCGGCGAGCGTCGTCCAGACGCCGTCCATCTGCCAGAACTTGCGCTCGGCGCCCCAGAAACAGCCCAGCGCGAAGTCCGCGACCTCCAGGCCGTCCGGGTACGGGCCCAGCAGCGGATTGCCGAGGACCGTGTGGCGGGACGGGACGGTGAATTCGGGGGTGGGGCGGCCGCGCAGGGCCTCCTCCGGGGTGGGGAGCTGCGGGGTGCGGCGGTGCAGGAACATGCGGGGGCTCCTCCGGGGTAGGCGTGTGCAGTCCGTACAACGCGGCGGGGCCGCCGCGGATTCCGGCGCCCCCGCCACGTCGCACCGGTCAGTTCCCGCCCGCCGCCAGGACCTGTGCGGCGCTGAAGTCGCGCGGCGGATGCGAGTCGTACGGGGAGGACGGCTCGGTCGGCAGGGAGCCGCGCATCCCGTCCAGCTCGTCCTGGCGGGCGGCCAGCAGACCAGCGGGGGAACCGGCCCCGCGTCACCGGGGCAGTGCCGCCGGGCTGCCGCCGTTCGCCTCGTACCCGGCGACCGCCAGCGCCCGGTAGACCGTGTACTCGGCGGCCGGGTCGGGGTTCTGCGTCCACGGCAGCGCGCCCACGTGCCCGTCGATGTGGACGAGCTGGTGCATCGCCTCCGCCCAGCGTTCCATCCGGACCAGGAACAGCACCAGCAGATGACGGACATGGGCGAGCATCGGGTCGTCGGGGCGTGCCGCGTGCACCGCGAACAAGGCGCCCTCGACGGCCTTCGTCACCACGACGCCCCGGTAGAAGCCCTGCACCAGATTGACCTCGGGCAGATGCTCGTACACCGCGAACAGCGGCAACGCGGCCAGCAGCGACCCCTGCGGGGCGCGGGCCGCGGCGGATGTCGCGAACCGCTCGGCCTCCTCGCGGGAGCCGTGCCACTTCTCGCACCAGAAGTGCAGCGCGGCGATGTGCGCGCCCATGTGCGCCGGCGCGCGGTCGATGATCTTCGCCCAGAGCTGGTCGAACTGCTCGTGGGAGTAGCCGAGTCCACGCGCGACGGCCAGTTCGACGATGTACGGGACCGGGTCGCCGGGCGCCAGCAGGGCCGCCTCGCCGCAGACCGTACGCGCCTCCTCCAGGATGATCCGGAAGTCGTCCGTCCCCGCGGAGGAGGACCGCCATGCCTGCTGGACCAGGAACTCGGCGTGCACCGCGGCCCCGCCCGCGTCCTTCGGCGAATCCGCGCGCCACGACCGCAGCCACGCACCACCGACCCCGGGCGCCTGCAGCAGCTCCAGCGAGGCGGCACCGGCGAACGCCTGCACGCGCTGCCACCGCACCTCGCCCTCCTTCGGCGTCCCCGCCAGCAACTGAGAGGCGGCGCGCCAGTCCTGGGTGCGCTGCACGACATCGAGGACATCGAGGAGGTCCTGGTCGGGGCCCGGCATCCGGATGTCCAGCTGCTCCTGGCGCACGAAGCCGTACGTGTCCGGGTCGGCGGCGTCGGGGGAGCCCGGCGCGACCTGGCGGATACCGGAGCGGCGACGCAGCACGAAGGGGCCGAGGGCCGCGGCGAGCATGCACAGCGCGATCAGGAACCAGAGAATCTCCATGCGTCCATTGTCCCCGGACGGCGCAGTGGCCGTGGATCACCCCTGTGACGAACTACGCTCGGGCCCCATGAGCGACCAGCAGAGCTTCGAGACCCTCGCGATCCACGCGGGCAACACCGCCGATCCCCTCACCGGCGCCGTTGTTCCGCCCATCTATCAGGTGTCCACGTACAAGCAGGACGGCGTCGGCGGACTGCGCGGCGGCTACGAGTACAGCCGCAGCGCCAACCCGACGCGCACCGCACTGGAGGAGAACCTCGCGGCCATCGAGGGCGGCCGCCGCGGTCTCGCCTTCGCGTCCGGGCTCGCGGCGGAGGACTGCCTGCTGCGCACGGTGCTCCACCCCGGCGCCCATGTCGTCATCCCGAACGACGCCTACGGCGGCACCTTCCGGCTCTTCGCCAAGGTCGTCAAGCGGTGGGGCGTCGACTACTCCGTCGCGGACACCTCGGACCCGGCGGCGGTCCGGGCCGCGGTCAACGACCGTACGAAGGTCATCTGGGTCGAGACGCCGTCCAACCCGTTGCTCGGCATCACCGACATCGCCGCGGTCGCGGAGGTGGCGCGCACCGCGGGTGCCCGGCTGGTCGTCGACAACACGTTCGCCAGCCCTTATCTGCAGCAGCCGATCGCACTCGGCGCGGACGTCGTCGTGCACTCCCTGACCAAGTACATGGGCGGCCACTCCGACGTCGTCGGCGGTGCGCTGATCGCCGCCGACGCGGAGCTCGGCGAGGAACTGGCGTACCACCAGAACGCGATGGGCGCGGTCGCCGGACCGTTCGACTCCTGGCTGGTGCTGCGTGGCATCAAGACGCTGCCCGTCCGGATGGACCGGCACAGCGAGAACGCGGCCAAGGTCGCCGAGCTGCTGACCCGGCACCCCAAGGTCACCCAGGTCCTCTACCCGGGGCTGCCGGAGCACCCGGGGCACGAGATCGCCGCCAAGCAGATGAAGGCGTTCGGCGGCATGGTCTCCTTCCGGGTCCAGGGCGGCGAGGAGGCGGCGGTCGAGGTCTGTAACCGGACCAAGCTCTTCACGCTCGGTGAGTCGCTCGGCGGCGTCGAGTCGCTGGTGGAGCACCCGGGCCGGATGACGCACGCCTCCGTGGCCGGCTCTGCCCTGGAGGTGCCGTCCGACCTGGTCCGCCTCTCCGTCGGCATCGAGTCCGCGGACGACCTGCTGGCCGACCTGACGCAGGCGCTCGGCTAGGGCGTCCGGGTACGGGGTTGGCCCGGGCGGGGGCTGTGGGGGGTTGCTCCTCGGTGGGTGGTTTCCACGGGGTGCCGGCCGGTCGGGGCGTCCGGGTACGGGGTTGGCCCGGGGCGGGGGCCGTGGGGGGTTGCTCCTCGGTGGGTGGTTTCCACGGGGTGTCGGCTGGTCGGGGCGTCCGGGAACGGGGTTGGCCCGGGGCGGGGGCCGTGGGGGGTTGCTCCTCGGTGGGTGGTTTCCACGGGGTGTCGGCTGGTCGGGG